>CAYWLT010000391.1:0-1514 GCA_964459295.1 uncultured Thermodesulfobacteriota bacterium | reverse complement strand
TTAAAAAGTTGGCATTTGGTTGTAGCAAAACCGGTTTGCCTGCGGTACTGATAAGAAAATGCAAATCGGTTTTTTTGTATGTAGCTCGGGGTTGTCCGCGTAGCTATCGGGTATTCAGTCAAGAACAATGAAAGGAGCACGTTGTATGATCTGCCAAACCGTAAAAGCCGGAACCGAATGTTTTTTTATGACAAAAAAGGGGTGCAATTTTAACGGCGGCACCTGTCATCCCATCGTGGTCGATTGCGAAGGCTGCGGCCGGATAAAGGAATATTCCTCGGGTAAATACTGTTCCGCATATCCTCAGCCGGAGATGAAGTGGAAGACCGGAAAGTGCAATTTTGCAACCCACCTTGCGCTTGATACTTCCAAAGGCGACAAGAAAGTGAATGCCTTGAAGGCGTCCAAGAGAAAAGCAGCCGGCAAGATGTAAGTCTTGCGAGACGGGCTTTTCGGCGGCCTCGCGGCGGGGGCCGGGGTGGACGCGTTTGGTTTGACCCCCGCCGGTATCGCTCAGGCCGGGACGGCATAGCGGCAAATCTGCCGCATCAGAAGTGAACACGCAAAGGGGAATAGTACGTTTCGCAATGAAAAATACTATTCCCTTTTTGTTTCATCGCAACTTCCTCTTTACAATGCCGGCATTAATTGTTACCCTGCACACGCTTGCGGATCGACAGGTGGAGGGGTGGTGCGGGCTGACGGCGCAGCAACCGTGGCGCGGTCATCCCGGTTTGGGCCGGGCGGTATGGGTAGATGGGCGGCATGCGCTATTACAGCACCAATGATAAGACGGAGCGGGTTTCCTTTGAAACGGCGTTGATGCGGGGTCTTGCCTCCAACTACGGCCTCTATATGATCGGCCGCGCGGACATCCCGAAGTTGGAATCTTCCTCAATCAAAGCCATGCGCGATCTCAGCTATGCCCGGATCGCCTTTTCCATCCTCAACCCATTCCTCAAAGATGAAATTGATCCGCAGGACCTGGAAACGTTACTTGAGGATGCCTATGACGATAGGATAATCCCGACCACCGTCCAGCATGTCACCGGTGAAACACACATCATGTGGCTGTCCCAGGGGCCGACCTGCTCGTTTAAGGATTACGCGGCCCGCTTCTTTGCCAGGATACTAAATTATTTTCTTAAACGCTCGGGGTGCAGGAGGGTAGTGGTGGTGGCCACCAGCGGTGATACCGGCGGGGCGGTTGCCGACGCCCTGCATAACCAGGAGCGGGTCGATAATTTGGTTTTTTTCCCGAAAGGCTCCATCACCGAGCGCCAAAGAAGGCAGATGACCACCCTGCAGGACAACATATATGCCTTTGAGGTGAACGGTGATTTCGATGTGTGCCAGGCGCTGGCGAAACAGTTGCTCGGGGACCAGTCGTTTGCCCGTGCGGTGTTCAAGGATGCCGAGCGGTTTACCTCCGCTAATTCGATCAGCCTGGGCCGGCTCCTGCCTCAGGCGGTCTATCCCTTTTTTGCCTATTCGCGGGTGGCGCGCTATGGAGA
>CAYWLT010000390.1:0-1521 GCA_964459295.1 uncultured Thermodesulfobacteriota bacterium | reverse complement strand
TCAGTTTTTCGTAAAATGCGGCCATGCCCACCGGGCCGACGATGGTGAGATTCCGGGTCCGCACCTCGTCGCTTCCGTAATTGGACGCAAAGAGAAAAGGCACCAGGTCGGCCGTATGGTCCGGATGGAAGTGGCTGTACAAAAGATAATCGATATCCCTGCAATCAATACCCGCCCTGAGCATCTGCCGCAGTGTCCCGGATCCGCTGTCAAGCAGCAGGAGATGACCCCCGGCCCTGACGACCGTCGCCGGGGCAGCCCGCCGCAGGGAAGGAACCCCGGTTCCCGAACCGATGACAATTATATCCATGACACCGCCCCTGCACAGGCAGGCCGTTGTCGCACATCACCATTCATGGTTGCACACACCATCCGGATGCGAAGAAGCGCATTCCTCCCTTTGTTCATTATCCAACTGGAGGGGCGACCGGCCGGTCGCCCCTCCGGAAACCTTATTTTCGTATTAACCGGCAACGCATGACCCTACCATTCCTATAGCATACCTCCCCGGAAACAGACAGTATTTTATTGAAATGGACCGGTTTTTCATATACCATTTCCATAAAGCTTCCCGCATCACCTGCCGGCGCGTCCCGCGTCCTGAAGAGCACCATGACCGGCCGGCCAACCGGAACAGTTCCGGCCAGGAAGGCGCCATGAAAAACAAGGAAATAGCCTCTCTCTTCCAGAAGATGGCGGACCTGCTTGAATTCAAGGATGACAATGTTTTCAAGATAAACGCCTACCGCAAGTCCGCCCGCATTCTGAATGACCTCACCACCGATATCGAGGAGATGGTCCGCACCGGTGAGCTGAAAAAACTTCCGGGGATCGGCAAGGGAACGGCGGAAAAGATAATCGAATATCTCTCCACCGGTCACATCACCAAATACGAGGAGATGAAAAAGGGCATCGGGGATGAGCTGATCGCGCTGCTGGGCGTGCCGGGGATGGGCCCCAAAACCGTTTCACTGCTGCACCGGGAAATGAAGATCGCCTGCCTCGAGGATCTGAAAAAGGCGGTGCAGGATGAGCGGATGGCCGCTCTGCCCGGCATGGGAAAGAAGAAGATCGAGAATATCATCCGGGGCATTGAGCTCTATGCCATGAGCCGGGAACGGATGACCCTGGGTGACGCTCTGGTCGTGGCCCGCGATGCCGTCGCGCAACTGCGGAAGGCGGCCGGCGTCAAAGCGATTGAAGCGGCGGGCTCGCTGCGGCGGGGGAAGGAAACCATCGGGGACATCGACATCCTCGCCGGCGGCGGCAAAAAGAAAGAGATCATCGACGCCTTTGTGCGCCTGCCCATGGCCCATGCCATCCTCGCGCAGGGGGAAACCAAGGGAAGCATCGTAACCGGAAGCGGCATCCAGCTGGATCTCCGGGTGGTTGAGCAGCATGAGTTCGGCGCAGCGCTCCAGTATTTTACCGGCTCCAAAAGTCACAACGTCCGGTTGCGGGAGATCGCCCGGCGCGGCGGCCTGAAGATTAACGAATACGGCATCTTTTCCGGCGAGCGCA
>CAYWLT010000389.1:0-1535 GCA_964459295.1 uncultured Thermodesulfobacteriota bacterium | reverse complement strand
TCTTGCCGATCTGCCCGGCTATCTCGAATTCCTGGGCGCCCTCGGGGTTGACGGACTGATCGTGAGCGACCCCGGCGTCATTGCCTGCGCCCGGCGGTATGTCCCCGGCCTGTCCATCCATCTCAGCACCCAGCTTTCCACCGCCAACTGGGAAAGCGCCGGTTTCTGGCAGGAGCAGGGCGTGGCGCGCATCAATCTCGCGCGCGAACTCTCGCTGCGGGAGGTCGCGGAAATCAAGGAGCGGGTTGCATGCGAGATTGAAATATTCGTGCACGGCGCGATCTGCATCGCCTATTCGGGTAGATGCCTGCTCAGCACTTATCTGGCGCAGCGTGAATCCAACCGCGGGGAATGCGCGCAGCCCTGCCGCTGGAAATACTCCCTGGCGGAGGAGAAGCGCCCCGGCGACTTCTTTCCGGTTGCCGAAGACGAAGGGGGAAGCTATATTTTCAATTCCAAGGATCTCTGCCTGATAGAGCACCTGACGGCGGTCATGGCAACCGGGGTGGATGCCCTCAAGATTGAAGGAAGGATGAAGGGGATCAACTATGTGGCCGGGGTCACCCGGGTGTATCGCAGCGCCCTGGATTGCTACCGGCAGGACCCGGATCGCTTTCATTTTCACCCCGAGTGGCTTGAAGAGCTGCGGCGGCTCAGCCACCGCGATTATACGACCGGATTCGCCCTGGGCACACCCGCGGGAAGCGATTACAATTATGCGACCGCTGATTATGTGAGAACCCATGAACTGGTGGCGGTGGTTACCGATGTGGAGCGGCGCGGAGGCGCGGACGCCGCCCCGGCCGGCGGGGGCTGGATAAAGCTTGAAGTGCGCAACCGGATCGCCCGCGGCGAACGGATTGAGTTTGTTGACCGGACATTGCAATGCCATGCCGGCCGGCTGGCGGAGATGACCGATGTGCAGGGGAATCCGCTGGATGAGGCCCACCCCGGCCGGCACGTGCTTATCAGAACCGGGCTACCGGTGGACAAAGGCGACCTTGTGCGCAGGAGCAAAGCATGACAAGTCGCGCACCCCTTTCCTGCCGCTAAAGGGTTCATCGACCGAACGGGAGGTGGCGGCGCGCGCTTTTCCAATATGTGGTGCGTGACATTAGGGGTCGACCAACATATAGTTTCCGCCACGCTTATTTTTTAATTGACAAAACCCGCGTTTCTGCATATAAAGCTGCATTTACAATGAAAAGGCCCAGGAAAACTGACGAATTGTGTGTGGCGGTTGATGATATTGAGGAATTCGGGTACCACCTTTCCTGCACCAAACTTGCGGGCTGGGTAGACGACAGCCTGCAGGAATTGAAGGGCGGCGATTGCGGTTTTGAGGGGAACATCGGGATTCAGCTCGATTTTTTCAAGTCGGACACAACCATACTGGTAAGGGGTGCCATATCGACCATCCTGCGGTTGCGATGCGTGCGGTGTCTGGAGGATTTCACCCGGCCGCTCGAGGCGGCATTCCATTATAATGTGATGCCGGAACCGGAGGAGGGCCTGCCGCAGGATTTGGAAATTCC
>CAYWLT010000388.1:0-1546 GCA_964459295.1 uncultured Thermodesulfobacteriota bacterium | reverse complement strand
CAAACTCATTGTTGTGGCTATAAAAGCCCCCTCCCCATGAGCCACAGATCCTCCCTTCCAGCACGGAATTCGCAATGCAAAGCAACCATTACTACAGGGGGGTTGCCTCATCGATAAGCATGACCGGTATATCATCCTTGACCTGATAGACCAGTCTGCAGTGATGACAGATGAGCTGCCCCTCCTCCTCGCGATACTCCAGTTCCCCGGTGCAGCCGGGATCTCGAACACACTTGGGGCAGGCCAGTATATCCAATAGTTCCTTTTTGAGTGCCATGATACGCTCCTCTGCGCTTTTGTGCCGCCATTTGCATACGGCGTATGATAAACGTCATCCGCCGCTTCAGCGGTAGAAGGCTTGCAGCCAGTTCCACTGTGCCTCAAGACCGGTTTTTAATGCCACCTTCGGACGATAGCCGAGTTCTCCGTGCGCCCGGGCGGTGTCGGCCACGGTGTGTTTCATGTCTCCCGCCTGATGGGGCAGGTATTTCACCCGCACGCGCTGCGGGGCAATCTCCTGAATGGCGTCAAGCACCTCTTGCAGCATGACCCGCGAGCCGCCGCCGATATTGAAAACCGCTCCGCGGCGGGTGCATTGCATAGCCAGCAGGTTTGCTTCAACCGCGTCGGCGACATATGTAAAATCGCGCGTTTGGCTGCCGTCGCCGTACACCTCGATCTCCTCGTTCTTCACCAACGATCGCATAAACCGGTGAAAGGCCATATCCGGCCGCTGGCGCGGGCCATACACGGTGAAGTATCGAAGTGACACGACCGGAATGCCGTAGCTGCAGGCATAAGTATGGCAAAGGTGCTCAGCCGCCAGCTTTGTCACCCCGTAGGGCGAGACCGGCTGCGGGAGGCTGTCCTCACTCAGGGGCAGGGCAACGGCATCGCCGTAGACGGAAGAAGAGGATGCGTAGACGAACCGCTCTATGGGCAAACCTTTGCATGCCTCAAGCAGCCGCTGGGTTGCCAGCAGGTTCAATGAGGTGTATATCTCAAACTCCTTTCCCCAGCTGGATCGAACCCCCGCCTGCGCCGCCTGGTGAAATACATGGGAGATGTCCGTGAGCATCACCCTCAGGTCCAGCTTCAGCAGATCCCCCGCCACAAAGGTAAATCGCGGCTGCAGCAGCAGCTCGTGCAGATTGGCTTCCTTCGCCGATCGGGCATAATAGGGGGTAAAGCAATCCACCCCTGTCACCTCGTGTCCTTCGGCAAGCAGCCGTTCCGCCAGGTGTGAACCGATAAAACCGGCGACGCCGGTCACCAGGACGCGCATGGTCTATCTCTCCTTATTTATGCCGGATAGTGATGGTTATAGGCTATTTCCTTGAAGTGTGTTTGCATCATGTGCCCTGCCTGCCCTCCGCGCCCATGAACACCGCCGCGGCCTCCATGACCTCGTCCACCCCGATCCCGTTCATGCAGATCATCTCTTCGCATTTTCTCTTATAGCAGGGACTGCATGATGCCTGCGTGCGCACCACGCGCGCCCTATCGGTGTACGGTCCGGTTCTCCAGGGTGCGGTTGGACCAAACA
>CAYWLT010000387.1:0-1557 GCA_964459295.1 uncultured Thermodesulfobacteriota bacterium | reverse complement strand
AACCTCAGCTTTACCTCAGCCGAGCTTCAATATGAGGTTTTTCAGGATCGACTAAAGTAACTGTGAGGGGTCTTCCGCAAAAGAAGAGTACACGTATTTCTCAATACCGTTGACATAAGGGGGAAGCGATGATTTCAAAAAAATTCATGGATGCCATTGTTAATAAAACGGAAGACTTGTCCAGGACTTGGTGTAAGGAGGTCAGGAAGTCGGATTATTTGAAGACCTACCAGAAGTTTACGGATGAACAGTTAATGAAAGTCAACAAAGTATTTTTTGATTACTTTGCCAAATGGATTACCCAGGGATTATCGCGCAGGGAGATCGGCAATTACTTTGTCGATGTGGGCAAAGATCGCTATCATCAGAAGTTTCCCCTTTCGGAAATCCATTATGCGGTTATCCTGGCCAAGCGGGTTGTACGCAATACCGCCCTTGCGGAGTCGCTGCTGGACAGCGCCATGGAAGTTTACCAGTTAATGGAATTGGGTCAAATGGTCAGCAGTTTTTTTGACACCGGCAATTTTTATATTACCCGGGGATACCTGGAGGCTTTGCACGATGATCTCGTCCAGTCCAAAAAATTTATCGAGGACGATCTTATCCGATACTTTCCCCATGGCTCATTTTTTAAACTGGAAATGGATCTGGTCTAGGCCGGTGGAGGAATAACCGGAAAAGGCGACGACACCAGGAAAGCCGGGACCCCGCGCACAATTGGAAGGCATGGGGCCCGGCTTTATAATTTTTTGCCGCCGCGGCGGCAAATGGCTTCCAGTTCATTCAACAACTGTTTCGGCAATGTGTCCCTGTTGAGCGGGGTAACTTCAAGTATCTTCATGTCCGCCCTTTCCTTTATCGCGCGGATAAAGTCCATTCCCCCGACGGCGATGGTTCCCACTACCGCGTTAACGGAATTGAGCGCTTGCAGCGCGGCTTCACAAAAGGCCTGAGAGAAGAATTCCATCTTGCCGATCTCATCGATGATGATCACCTCATCGGCTGAACGGGGGGTGATGGCGGGAACGGCAATAGCTTCGATATTTTCTATGCGGACGCCGAACCTCCGGATGTGAAACAGTGACTTGATATCTTCGTGGCCGAGCAGCCCTTCTTTGCCGTTAAGGGTCTTCATCAGAAAGCCGGTTCTCCGGTCCCCCTTCCGCAGCTCCTCGGTGTAAAACCCGGTTGCTTTGAGGCCAATCCCGGCGATGACTTTCTTTATAACCGTTGTTTTACCGACGCTTGGCGGACCGGAGAGGAAGAGGTTCTTGATGAGCATATCATTTACCGGATCCTGCGATCAAGTCGAAGAAGAATGACTGTTGAAAATGGAGGACCATGCTCTGTCATGGCCGCATACAATATCCGGCCTCAATTGCTTATTATATTTACCCTTCACCCCAACCCTCTCCCCCAAGAGACTGTGTCATAATGTCATTCTGAGGCTGCAGCCGAAGAATCTCCATTTTCAACTCGTTGATTCTATGAGATTCTTCACGGAGTTTATCCTGAGCGAAAAACGAAGATTCTTCGCGCAGCCTGCCCTGAGCGACA
>CAYWLT010000386.1:0-1557 GCA_964459295.1 uncultured Thermodesulfobacteriota bacterium | reverse complement strand
GAGTTGAAAATGGAGATTCTTCGGCTGCAGCCTCAGAATGACATTATGACACAGTATCTTCGGGGGAGAGGGCCAGGGTGAGGGGGCATCCTACATTTCTTTTGTAACCCCCATGCCACCTCCGGGTACAGCGGCACAGTGCGTTACATCGTCGTTCCCGAACACACCTTTCTGCTTTACCATCTGCCGAATCTAGCCGGCCGGGCGGATGAGGTCATTTACCTGACCAAGGATGCCTCGCCTTCTCCGGACGGCCTTCCCTTCAACGGGACCACCGTCAAGGGCGATCCCGCGGGCGCGGAAGCGTACCGGGCGCTTGCGATACGACCGGATGACCGGGTCATCCTCTGCACCATAACGGCGGACATGGCCGAGCGGATGCTAGATGCGCTTCTGAGCGTGTGTGCCATGGTTCCGGTGGTGGTCCTGTGCGGGGATGTGCGGACGGCCCCCCGCCTAAAAGGGTACAATGTTTCCCATGTGGTGCCCGATAGTCTGGTGGGGAAAGCCGTCCAAGAGGAGTGGCACTACATTAAGAACCGGGAGCAGACGGAAAAGATCCGGCAGCTTACCCGGGAGGCGGAATCGGTGCTCATCCTTACCCAGCATGACCCTGACCCGGACGCGCTGGCGAGCGGGCTGGCCCTGCGAACCCTTTTGGGCAGAAACCGCGCAACCGCCCCCCTGGGATCATTGGGCAGGGTGACCCGCAGCGAAAATGTCAACATGATCCGGTACCTCGGCCTCCAGGTGAACCTGCTGGAACCGCAGTCCCTCGGCGGCTATGACATTATCGCCCTGGTTGACGTGCAACCGCCTTATTTCGGCGATACCCTGCCGCGAGCGGACATTGTTTTTGATCATCATCCCCGGGTCGCGGACCACCGTTGCCCCTTCCAGGATATCCGGGAGGAGTACGGAGCCACCTCAACCATCCTGAGCGAGTACCTGATAGCCAACGGCATTCAGTTTAACCAGCGGCTGGCTACGGCGCTGCTCTACGGCATCAAGTCCGACACCCTGATGCTGGGGAGGGAAGTCCACGCCGCGGATGTGGAGGTGTTTACCTCCCTCTATCCCCTGGCCAACCACGCGCTCATTCGCCGCATTGAATATCCTTCGCTTAATCCTGAAGAGATCAGCTCATTTGTCCGGGCTTTGAAAAAGCACCGCCTGATCAACCGGGTGGCCTTCACCCATCTGGGGCGGGTCCACCGGGAGGACATTATCCCCCGGCTGGCTGATTTTTGCCTCCAGATCGACGGTGCCGAGTGGTCGGTGGTGTCGGGCGTCTTTCATCGCCGGGTGGTCATATCGGTGCGAAGTGACGGTTACGGGAAGAGCGCCGGCGAGCTGGTGAAGAGGCTGTTCCCCGATCCCGAGACCGCCGGGGGACACCGCACCATGGCCAAGGTGAATATCCCGGTGGCTGATTTTAAAAAGCTGTTTCACCTGCGCTCCACGGCGGCACTGGCGGAGGTGATCATCGATGCTTTTATAAGCGGCATGGAAGAAGACAAGCGGGAAGGCATCATGAGGGTGGTCGCGTACGAGCTC
>CAYWLT010000385.1:0-1596 GCA_964459295.1 uncultured Thermodesulfobacteriota bacterium | reverse complement strand
AATATCCTGCTGATTGACATCCGATCTGATATCCGCATTGCCCGGGAACTACAGTGTGCGATAGTGCGGCTTAATGGCAAGACTATTGTGGTGCTGGTCGGCGCCCATCAGCAAATACTGGCGCTTACCCGGATGGGTTCCTTTTCGTCGGCACGGATGTTCAAGCCCGGCGCTGACCGGGAATTCAATGTGCACAGCTATATCAAGGCAAAGAAATTTTCCGAGCTGACGAAAAAGGCCGGAAAATTGTTGCCGTTCGGCGTGTTGAAGCACATGCGCAATTGGATTCTGGCCCAGCAGTATTATCAGGAAGGCGATGCCGAGAATCTCAAAAACCTGCTGCTCTTTTTACTCAAGGAGTATGGAAACATAAATCAGATAAAAAAGGTCCCTCCGCCCAAACCGGCGCCGGGATGTGGATTATACCTGCCGGGCGCGGGATGCTGCGAAAATCTTGACGAATACAAACAGCAGGCCCGATTCGATGAAACCAAGCCGACCGTGGGGATATTGTTCTACAGCGGTATGCATTTTAACGACACCAGACCGGTGGTAGACGCGATCAACCAATGCCTGCAGGGAAAAGCCAACACTATTAACGTTTTTTCCAGTGTTGAGCATAATCTCAAGGCGATCAGACACTATTTCACCGGTATCGACCTGCTTTTAAACCTGCAGTATTTCAGACTGCACGGCGGCCCCTATGGCGGCGAGCCTGAGCCCACCTATGAGCTGCTGCAGCAGCTGGATGTTCCCTGCATGATCGGACTCAGAGCATTTGAAACCGAACTTTCGCACTGGGAGCAGTCCGCACAGGGCCTGCAGCCCATGGAAACGATTCTCGGCGTGGTGCTTCCCGAGCTTGACGGGTTGGTGGAGCCACTATTTATCGCGGGAATGAAAAGCCATGCCGACGAACTGCTGGGAACGGTCAAGGACGTGGAGGTGCTGCCTGAACGGATTGAAAAGCTTTGCAAGCGCCTGCTCAACTGGCTTGCCCTCAGGCGAAAGCCCAACCGGGAAAAACGCGTTGCCCTCATCACCTATAACTACCCGCCCGGAGAGGACGGCGTCGGCAGTGCCGGGTATCTTGATGTCATGGAGAGCCTCAAACTATTTTTGCATGAACTTAAACAGAACGGCTACGCGGCAATTATGCCTGAGGGCAGTTTTCGTGAATTTTTTCTCTCGTCCGGCCTGGTCAACAGTCCGCAATTCATTCAGCAACAGGGCATCACCGTCCCGTGCCGTGATTATGTGCGGTGGTTTGGAGAGCTGCCGGAACAGGTCCGACGGGAAGTTATTGCGCACTGGGGGGAGCCGCCGGGCGCCATTATGGCTGAAGCCGGCGGGATCATCCTTCCCGGTGTAATGCTGGGCAATATTTTTCTGGGCGTTCAGCCCGGCCGGGGTGCACACGAAGACCCGGATAAGGCATACCACGATAAGGAGCTGCCGCCCCATCACCAGTATCTCGCCTTTTACTGGTATCTGCAGAAGGTTTTTCAGCCTGACGCAATAGTTCATTTCGGTATGCACGGTACCCTTGAATTTACCAAGGGCAAAGAGATTGCGCTCTCAGCTGCATGCTATCCG
>CAYWLT010000384.1:0-1612 GCA_964459295.1 uncultured Thermodesulfobacteriota bacterium | reverse complement strand
AGCCCAGCCGGTCGGTGGCACAATAGCGCTCCTGTTTCCATCCCAACTCGGCATGCTCCACCGGACTGCCCGCGGGATCATGACCGTACAGTGACGTCATCCCCGGAGCCGAAGCGGCAAAGCGCACCTGATGTAAAGCGGAAAGAGCGCCGCACCTCACGGTCACCAGCGCCGTGCCCGGCTTCCCATCCGCCTCAAGATGGGTTACGGCGGCTCCATCCCGCAGCGGCACGGTCGCGTCCGCCGACCGGCCCGCCGAGGCAAAGAAGGTAACCGGGGTGCCGTCAGCCACCGGGTTGCGGTTGTCATCAAAAACCCGGGCGGTTATCCTGCACCGGGAAGCGCCGTCAGCAGGAAGGGTTGCCGGGAAAACATCAACTTCGACGGCGGCGGGCGGAAGCGACACGGTAAAACAAGCATTGCCGGGACTCGCGCTGTTGCCGCCCAGGTTTTTCGCCTCCACCCTGACCGAATGGCTGCCGCCGGCGAGGGGCTTCTCCGGAACATGGCGCACCATTCCGGTTGCAGGGTCATAGCGGTGACTGACCGGCGTCCCATCGAGGTACACTCTGATGGAAGATGCATCGATGCCCTTCCCATGCCCGTCATCTGCAACCAGGGCTACCACCTCAGGATGAGCGTCCCCAACCATTACCCCGGAAGGTGCGATGGCGATGATTCGGGGAATGCCGCGCTTGCAATAGTCGAGTATCCCGGCGAAATAGGCCTCAGCCTCCCGCTTAAGCCAGGCATGGAGATGGAGCCGCTTCTCATTCTCCCGGTGGGTGAGATACGATGCCTCGCCCAGGATGGCGGTGGAGGAGGTTTTTCTCAATACGCTGAAGTTCCCCGGAAGCACCCGGGCATCGGGCGCGTCCAGACCCTCCCTCATCCGCCGCATAATGCAGTCCGCCAGTTCCCGGGAGGGAGCGGGCGGTGAAATTTTATAGAAGAGGGCCAGGTCGTTTTTGCTTCGGTCATGAATATTGGAGTTGTGGTGGATGCTGATAAAAAGGTCGGCCGCGGCATCATTGCTGATCGCGCTTCTGGCCAGCAGATCATCATTCAAACCTTTCGGGAGACCGCGGGCCACCGCCGTGTCGGCCGCGCGGGTCATAAGGGGACGGGCGCCCGCATCGGAAAGCAGGCCCCAGAGATAGAGGGCCACTCCCAGATTCACCTCCGATTCCTTCAGGCCGAGCTTTCCCACCGCACCGGCAAACCGACCCCCGTGCCCCGCGTCGATGACAATGACCTTGTCCCTCAAGGCCGATGCATCCAGATCGGCAATCCGGAGGGAAGATGGAGGCATCTTGGGCAGCGAGGTGCAGGACGTAACCATCAACAGGTACAGAGCGGCGAGGATACCTGCCCGCATGATCCCCGGTCGCATGCAGCTCGGCGGGTTATTGCCTTTGCAATGCACGATCCTTTCTGAGGAAATGAGAACAATGCTGCTCATATTCCAATCATACCCCATATCCCGTGAGTGCGTCATCAAATATTGAAATTGACTGTTGTAAATTTAGTTCCCCCTCACCCCATCCCTCTCCCGCAAAGAGACTGTGTCATAATGAAGAAATTTCCGTTATTGTCATTCTGAACCCTTCGC
>CAYWLT010000383.1:0-1617 GCA_964459295.1 uncultured Thermodesulfobacteriota bacterium | reverse complement strand
ACTTTAACTATCATATCCATGGCATTTTTGCAAAATGAAAATATCGAGGCCCCACGCACCGGTGTACCGCAATCGCCGCGGCGTGGCAACAGTTACTCCATCGCTTCCTGGTTTTTTATCTAGCCTGTTGGCGCTTCGTACACCCTGAAGGATTATTCCTTTTTATCACATGGTTGCGCCTGATGACATCGCCTGATTGTTCAGTTTTTTCTTCATAATATCACATCCCGCCCTATCTCATCCGATCGCTGAATCCGCTGTTTGTCTCGTTTATGCCCCAAAGAGGGGGCGCCCCCGCCTGGCACCGATGTTGCTCATGGGTTGAAAGCAACGGTGGCTCATTTACCCATTTTATATGATCATGGCCATGATCACCGAGCGACCACCACCCTTTGAAACCTTCCAAGGTAAAAATAAGGAGGTACCAATGAAAGCAAAATATTTACGGCTCTTCACTTTGCTGCTCACCCTGTCTTTGTGCACCCTTACCATCCCCGCTTCGGCAACCACCGCCGGCAAATCGTCCGCGGCGCCGGCGGGTGAGAAAATCGGCGCGGATGCCGCCGCAGGCGCCAGGGTCAATATCAACAGCGCCGATATAGAAATGCTTTGCACCCTCAAGGGCATCGGTCCGGCTCTCGCCCTGCGGATAAAAGAGTTCAGGGAACAGAACGGTCCCTTTAAAAGGCCGGAGGATATAACCCTGGTGCGCGGTGTGGGGGAAGCCATTCTGGAGTGGAATAAAAACCTCATCGACATCAAGTAAGCCGATCGTACCGCCGTATCTGACATGGGTGTGCGTGGGGGCGTATGGCCATACGCCCCCGCTTATTTGCAGAAGCGTGTGCCAGGAATGGATGACCGGGGGTTGGGCACGGATATTTACCCTGATGCGGAAGTGTGGTATACAGCAGTGTCACCCTGTCCAGAAACCGCGCATCAGGAAGCATATGAGCGTAACAACCCGCGGAAAAACCGACCTGAAGAATTATACCCTGCCGGAGCTCGAGGGGTGGCTTGTTGCGATGGGTGAGAAACCTTATCGTGCCCGTCAGATCATGCGGTGGATCTACGCATCCCGCGCCTCTTCCTTTGAGGCCATGACCGATCTGCCCCGTTCACTGCGGGAAAGACTTGCCGCCGAGGCCTATCTGGGCAGCTTCACGGTCCAAACCGTTTCGCGCTCGGCAGACGGTACCGATAAATTTCTGTTTGTCCTGGAAGACGGCAACTGTATTGAGTCCGTCCTCATACCGGAAAAGAAGCACCATACCATTTGCCTGTCAACCCAGCTGGGCTGTGCCATGGGCTGCGCGTTCTGCCTGTCGGGCCAGCGCGGCCTGCTGCGCAATCTTTCTGTTTCAGAAATTATCAATCAGGTGTTACACATCCAGCAGGAACACCTTCCCGAGCAAGCGGTTTTCAATCTTGTCTTCATGGGCATGGGAGAGCCCCTTGCCAACTATGAAAACCTACTGAAGGCCCTGCACCTGTTGACCGACCCCGCCGGATTCAACCTCTCACATCGTCGCATAACCGTTTCCACATCGGGATTGATTCCCCAGCTGGAACGGCTGAGCCGCGAGGCCAAGGGTGACCGCAAGCTGCTGCCGCAGT
>CAYWLT010000382.1:0-1618 GCA_964459295.1 uncultured Thermodesulfobacteriota bacterium | reverse complement strand
TCGCGGGAATGACAGAAAGAGGTTGTATGGTGAATTTTTAGAGGTACCCTTAAACATTTGAACAGCCTGGGGAAAGTACTATTTCAACAAACTGATAGGAAGGAATTCCGTACCGGGGAGCATGCAATGCTGAGGCGGGCGGTATTTCTTGACCGGGACGGGGTCATCTGCCGGGAAGTGGACTATATGCGCGATTCCCGGCAGCTGCAGCTGATCCCCGGCGCTGCCGATGCCATACGGCTTTTCAATCAAAGCGGTCTCGCCGCCGTGGTGGTTACCAACCAGTCCGGGGTTGCCCGCGGCTTCTTCGACGAGGAAACGGTGGCCGCGCTGAACCGCGTCATGCGGGAGCGCCTGGAAGAGCGGGGGGCCCAGCTGGACGCCGTATATTACTGCCCGCACCATCCTGACGGCGTCGTGGAAAAATACAGCATTGCCTGTGACTGCCGGAAACCGGCCACCGGTTTGCTGCGGCAGGCTGCGGATGAGTGTATTCTTGATCTGAAGCGATCATATCTGGTGGGCGACAAGCTCTCCGACATTGAGTGTGCTGGCGGGGCCGGTGTGAAGGGCATCCTGGTGCTCACCGGCTATGGCGCCGAGGAAAGCAAACGCATTGACCGAACGCCGGGAGTACATCCGGCCTTCATAGCGGCAGACCTGCGTGAAGCGGCAGGCTGGATACTGAATGATCTCCGGTCTTCCAACCATGAAGATATTGATCGTCAAGCTGAGCGCGATCGGTGATGTGCTGCACACCCTTCCGGCGCTTGCACTGCTGCGGCAATGCTTACCCGAAAGCTCCCTGAACTGGGTGGTGGAGGAAAAGGCCGCAGGCATTCTGGTCGGACATCCCCAGCTCGACAAAGTTATTGTATCAGGTCGCAAGCGCTGGATGCATGAGCTGTCACGCCCATCACGCTGGCCGGCGGTTTTCAGGGAAGCCGCTTCGCTCATCCGGGAGCTGCGCTCGGAAAGATATGATGTGGTCATTGACTTCCAGGGTCTGCTCAAGAGCGCCATCCTGGTTTTGTTTAGCAGGGGCGCGCACAGGATCGGCTACGGAAAAACCCGCGAGCTGAGTTATCTGGCGCTTACCCATAGAATAGATCCGCCCCCGGCCGAGGCGCATGCGCTCGATAAAAACATCGGTCTGGCGCGGGCGGTTCTCAATCTGCCGGAGTTAGGGGGCAGCGGGTCAATCGTACAGGGCAAGAAGGCCGCGGGGCGCCACCATTATGCGGCAAGCTACGGCTTGGCGGCGCCGTCTGAACAGGAACAGATGCGAGTGGATTTGCTCCTGCAATCCAGCCGTATTGATCCCGACCGGCCGCTGATTCTGGTCAATGCCCCGGCGGGATGGGAAACCAAACGATGGGACGAGGGGAAAATGGCGGCACTGGCCGACCGTCTCGTCACCGGCTATGACGCCGCGCTCATCTATACCGGCACCGCCGGTGATGCGGCATATATTGACGGCATCATTGCCCGCATGGCTTGCCCGGCGGCGAATGCCGCGGGCAGGACCACACTGCGGGAACTCGCCTGCCTCATCAATAAGGCCCGGCTTTTTGTCACCACCGATTCAGGGCCGATGCACCTTGCCGCCGCCCTGGGA
>CAYWLT010000381.1:0-1625 GCA_964459295.1 uncultured Thermodesulfobacteriota bacterium | reverse complement strand
CTCTCCCGCCCGGCCCAGATTAACCCCCTGCTCGTCGTAGGGGTACCCGATTTAGTTCAGGGCGTCAGCATTGTCGGGATTGATCTCGAGCACTTTTTTCATGAAGTTGATGCTGTCTTCCAGCCTGATCGCTTTTTCATAGAGCACACCCAGCAGAAAGTTGATGTCCTCGCTCTCGCTGTCGAGCAGGAGCGCCCTTTGCATAACCGCAATACCCTCCTCGTAGCGCTTGGCCCGTTCCAGCAGGGAGCCCAGAAACTTGTAAAGCACCAGGTCGTCGGACTTCTCCGCCAGCGTTCCCTGAATGAGCTCAATGGCCTTGTCCAGTTTACCCTGCTGCTCGTACACGTAGGCCATGTGGATGCGTGCTTCGGTAAACACCGGAGAGCCCGGGGGAATCTTCTCAAACTCGGCGAGACACCGTTCCCAGTCCTTGTTGCCTTCATGGGCCAGGCCCAATAAGTACCGCGCCTTATCATTGTCCGGATTGCGGCTGACGACCGAGCTGAAGTCATCGATGGCGCCGTTGTATTTCATCTGTTCCATCAGGATCAGCCCCATCCTTATGCGTACCGGATCGTTATCGGTCACCATTTCATCAAGCTGCCGGTACTGTTCGAGGGCTTTCTCCAGATCACCCCCCTGCAGGTACAGCAGCGCCAGGCGGTTCATGGCGCCGGCATGCCGGGGATAGTATTCAAGAATCTCCCGGTAGGTTGCCAGTGCCCGCCCGGCATCCTTGCGCAGCTCGTACAGGGCCGCCAGTTCCATCAAGGTTGCCTCGTGACCGGGCTCATGCTCCAGCGCCTTACGATAACTTTTCTCCGCGTTGCGCAAATCCTCTTCCTGCACATAGATCCTGCCCAGGTAATAATCGGGAATCGGCGAATCGGGCTGAAGGCGGGCGTACGCCCTCATGTTTTCCCTTGCTTTTTTGTATTCTCCCGACTCCAGATAGAGGTTGTTTAGGTAGATGTATGCGTCATCATAGTCCGGCGCCTGGCGCAGGATTGTCGTGTACTCTTCAATGGCCGCTTCCCGGTTCTGCAGTGTCACGTATATCCCGGCCAGCAGGATTCGGGCCTGAAGATGGGTGGGATCTTTCTGGATTATCTTTATGCATGCCTGCAGCGCCTCCTCAAACCTGCCTGCATGCAGATAAAGGCCGGCCACATCAAACAGCAGGAGCGGCGATTCGGGATCAAAAGAGAGCGCCAGGTTATAATGCTTCATCGCACCCTCCGCGTCTCCCCGGGCGCGATACAGCTGGGCCATTAAAAAATTATAGTAAAGCGCCGGCGGCGCCTGCGCCTCCGCCCCGGCCGTTTCGTGCGGCGCCGGAACGGCGGGCGCCACGTCAATCATGCCCGGTTGTTTCACGCCGGCGCACGCGCTGAGCAGGAACACCACCACAAATCGGGAAAACATAGATTTCCTTTGCATAGCCCTCTTCGTCGGCACCTTTCGCCCCCGCGAAAACAGCTCATCATTGCCCGTCGCAGGGATGGTACAGAACCTTTTTTTTAAAATAGCATAAAAAACGGGGGCGGGGAAATGAAAATCAAAAAACACGAGGCAACGGCGGGGGGGAATTGGGGAGGGACCGGGGAGGGGGAAGAAGCAAA
>CAYWLT010000380.1:0-1693 GCA_964459295.1 uncultured Thermodesulfobacteriota bacterium | reverse complement strand
CGCGAAGCCGCGGGAACATAGACCCGCATAAGAATCGGTAGGTTAGACAGTCACTGTGTCATACCGGTGCCATACCATTCGCCTGGTGATGATTATTGGCGCGCTGGTGGCGGTCTTTGCGCGGGTGCGGTCATTTCTGATTCCGGAATCCTTCGGCACCTACGGGCACTACCGGGGGGCCAACCTGGCAGAACAGATGGAAATGCCCCTGGTGCACATGGAATCGGCTTTTTGCATGGATTGCCACCAGGAGCAACACACCGACTGGCGGTCGGGCAATCACCGCCCCGTCAATTCTGAAGTCTGTCACGGGCACTGGGAGATCCACAACGGCAACCTCAAGACCATGACTGCGGTGAAGGGCAATGATGCCTGTTTGCTGTGCCACCAGGCGCTGACCGGGCGGCCGGCGAGCCTATCCCAGGTTAAAAGCCTTGCCCTCCACCTGGCCGAGAAGGAAAAGTCGGGAACCGATGCGCAGACCTGCGTGGAGTGCCACGATCCCCATACCACCCTATCAGAATAGGGCGCATTGTGCGACGCGGATGAAACACCGAACAACATGAAGAACATGGACCGAAGAAATTTTCTTAAAGCTAGCGGAAAGCTGTGTGCGGGCGGATTGATATTGTACACGGCGGAATTTCTCATGCCCCGGCTGGGGCGATCCGTCCGGGGGCCGGCATACGACTGGGAAAAGCATTTCTACGGATTTGTGGTGGACACCACCGCCTGCATCGGCTGCGGACGATGCGTTGCGGCCTGCAAGGCGGAAAACGGCGTTCCGGACGGGTTCTACCGTACCTGGGTCGAGCGCTACCGCATTACCGAACATGAGGAAGTGCTGGTGGATTCGCCCCGGGGCGCCCTGGACGGCTTTTCCGAGATCGAGTCAGCCGCCAAGGTGGTGAAGTCATTTTTTGTTCCCAAGCTCTGCAACCAGTGCTCGAAACCCAACTGCGTCCAGGTGTGCCCGGTCGGGGCGACCTATCAGACCAAAGACGGGGTGGTGCTGGTGGATGACAGATACTGCGTGGGATGCAGCTACTGCGTGCAGGCCTGCCCCTACGGGGCGCGCTACATCGATCACCACGGCAGGGGGGTGGCCGACAAGTGCACCTGGTGTTATCACCGCCTGGTGAAGGGATTGCTGCCGGCCTGTGTTCTGGCCTGCCCGGTCGGCGCCCGAAAGATCGGCGACCTGCGCGATCCCGAGAGCGAGGTAAGCACCATCCTGCGGGAAAAGCGGGTGAACATTTTGAAGCCGGAGATCGGCAACGAGCCTAGGGCTTATTATCTGGGGCTGGACAAGGAGGTGCGATAGATGCACGAAATAGCAACCCAGGGGTTCGCCTATCCCAACGAGCTGCACGTGGCCTGGAGCGTGATGATTGCCCTCTATCCGTACATCACCGGTCTGGTCGCCGGCGCCTTCATCGTTTCCTCCCTCTACCACGTTTTCGGCGACAAGGATCTGAAGCCGGTGGGAAACATGGCGCTGGTGGCCGCCCTCTGCTTCATCATGTTTTGCATGACCCCCCTGCTCTTTCACCTCGGGCAGCCGTTCCGCTGCTTCAACATCATGTTCACCCCCAATCTCATGTCCGCCATGTCCATTTTCGGCTACATCTGCTTCTTTTACATGGGCATCCTGCTGGTGGA
This sequence comes from uncultured Thermodesulfobacteriota bacterium, assembly GCA_964459295.1. Lineage (GTDB taxonomy): Bacteria > Desulfobacterota > WTBG01 > WTBG01 > WTBG01 > CAZWCD01. The sequence continues at coordinate 31 of CAYWLT010000380.1, read as the reverse complement.
GATATGGCTGGTCTTCAGGGAGGACATCGTC
>CAYWLT010000379.1:0-1709 GCA_964459295.1 uncultured Thermodesulfobacteriota bacterium | reverse complement strand
CCTATATCCCGCACAAACTCCGCGCGGAATGGCGGCGAACCGGAATGGGAGGAACACTTCATCGTCATCACCCTCGCCCCGGAACCCGGTCTTCACAAGGTAGAGCACATTCAGGCCAGAATATATGCATGCTGCGGATCGGAAAGCCTGCGAGCGGAAGTGCGCTATGACAACGACAGCTGCTTACATACCACCATATTCGCGGGAAAGCGCGTAACCCACCAGCTTTTTTTTCATCTCGCCCCGCCTCCGAGCATTCCGGAAAAGCAAAAAGCGCCGGAATCACCGTACCGGGTTGCCCTGGTCATCGATGACATTGGGGAAAACTACCGGACTTTCAAAGAGCTGCAGGCACTGGGAGTACCCATCACCTATGCGATTCTCCCCTTTCAAACCTGCTCCGTCAAAATCGCCGATGCCATCAGAGCCAGCGGCTGCGGAGAAATAATTTTGCATCTGCCGCTCGAGCCCTGGCACAGCGAAAATCATTCAATCAACCACGGAACCCTGCGCACCGACATGACCCGGGAGGTACTTCTGGGGCAGCTTGAAAAAAACATCAAGGCGGTGCCTCATATCGCGGGGGTAAGCAACCACATGGGATCGAAATTCACCGAGGACCGGGATAAAATGGGGCTGTTGCTGGAAACGCTGAAGGAAAAAGAACTCTACTTTCTGGACAGCCGCACCAGCAAAAAAACCGTCGGGTATGGACTGGCGCGAGAGATGCTGCTCAAAACCGCCCGGCGGGACCTGTTTCTTGACAGCACCCATGACCAGCACTTCGTGGAAACGCAGTTGCAAAAAATCCTTCCTCTCGCTCAAAGAAAGGGGGGCAAGCTTGTGATCATCGGACATCCTCATCAATACACCATCAGCGCACTCAAACAATACCTTCCCGCGCTCAAGCAACAGGGGGTGGCCGTAGTCCCCCTGTCGGAGCTGGTGCAGTAGGCTATAATGGGCTGGAAAAACTTGACTGGCGCATAAGGTGGATTTTCTGATATAATAGCACAGGCTGTTAGTAGGCGAATCCATGAAGAAAGGAAGGAGGAACAATGCAGCGCCATAAATCCGACAGTTTTCCAAAGTTCAAAGTTGCGGTAGCCCAGATCGCCCCTTCTTTTTTAAACCGAGACGAGACGGTTGCCATAGCCTGCAGGGCCATAGAAGAAGCGGGAAAGGAAGGGGCCCGGCTGATCGCCTTTCCTGAAAGCTTCATCCCCGGATATCCATACTGGCTCTGGATGGAGCCGCCGTTTGCTGCTGCCCGGTATTTTAAGGATTTTTTCAAAAACTCCGTAACCGTTCCAAGCCCATCAACCAGGCTGCTCTGCCGCTCCGCAAAAAAGGCAAACTGCCACGTGGTTATGGGTTTGTGCTTGCGGGAAGCCGGCACCCTGTACAATGCGATGCTGTTCATTGATGATGAGGGAGAGATCATGGGATACCGCAGGAAGCTGGTGCCTACGGTGGTTGAAAGAACCATCTGGGGCAGGGGCGATGGCAGCGACCTGTGCGTGTTTGATACGGAACTGGGGCATATCGGCGGTTTGATTTGCGGCGAGAACAACATGTATCTGGTGAAATACGCCCTGCTGGCCAAGGGCGAGCAAATACACATAGCCAATTTCCCCGGCATACCGCTGAAGCCCATGGTCGGCTTCACCGATGCCATTGATCTCATTCTCCGGTGTGATGCAATTCTT
>CAYWLT010000378.1:0-1727 GCA_964459295.1 uncultured Thermodesulfobacteriota bacterium | reverse complement strand
AAATCGTGTAAGTGCTTGATTTTCCTGGTGGGCGGGACAGGGCTCGAACCTGCGACCCCCTGCTTGTAAGGCAGATGCTCTCCCAGCTGAGCTACCCGCCCGAGTCCGGTACTTCTAACAATTTATTCCTCGCCTGTCAAGAAAATAGTCGAAGTGTCGCGAAGCGGGGGCGGACGCCCCCTGCGCATGCATTAAGGCTGCGCTTTTGTCACTTTACAGGGATGAGATTTATTGATAGATTCTCACATAAGCATATCTGAGAATTTCTCTCTCAGATATGCTTGCGACCGGTAGGATCGGCTTAAAGCCGCGAATCTATCGCGCCTGAAGGCATTCCTGCCGAATATTCACGTCCCGTGCTGCCCTCCACAGGGCATTTGAATTTGAATCCACAACCCGTCGGGCGAGCAGAATGTCGTTACACTACAAACGATGCCCCCACTGCGGACAAAAGATCAAGCAACGCCTTCATCCCGTCCCCACGGTCGATATCATCATCGAAATGGCCGGTGGAGGTATTGTCCTCATCCAGAGAAAAAACCTTCCTCATGGATGGGCAATGCCGGGAGGTTTTGTCGATTACGGTGAATCGCTGGAACATGCGGCGATCCGCGAGGCAAAGGAAGAAACTTCCCTTGACGTCACCCTACTGTCGCAGCTTCACACCTATTCAGATCCAACAAGGGATTCCCGGAAGCACACCATCAGCACCGTGTTTATTGCCCGGGCGGAAGGCACGCCGGCTGCCGCTGATGACGCCGGGGAAATCGGGATCTTCAGCAGGGCCAACCTCCCCTTCCCCATTGTGTTTGACCACGCAACCATCCTGCAGCATTATTTCGCATTAAAAAAACCCCTCCGCCGCTCCCGTCCCCCCAAGGGAAAAGGACAAGGCTAGGGGAAACATCCTGAAGTCCCAACTCCTTACTTCAGACAAAGCACGTTACATTACCCGTTACACCGCAACCACGGACTTGATCTCGGGCAATTCCTCCTTGAGCGCTCTCTCAACCCCCATCTTGAGCGTCATCTGGGCGCCCGCGCAGCCGGCGCAGGCACCTTTGAGCCTCACCGATACGACGCCGTCAACCACATCGACCAGCTCGATATTTCCCCCGTCGGCCTGCAGCGCGGGCCTTATCTTGGCGATTATCTTTTCCACTTGCTCTTTCATACGGTAAGCTCCTTTCCTTTCAGTTTGCCATTGCGCTCAACTTCAGGTAAACTACTATAACCCAATGAAGGTGATTTGTCACCTTATTTCAGGCAGGCGATTGCGACCCAAAGATATTTTAAAATTTCCCCTCACCCTAACCCCGGCGAGGAGAGGGATATGGTGCGGCGGTGCTGATGGTGAAATGGATATTTTCAGATGTACCTGTGTAAAAATCTATCCGGGTGGTACAGGGCATGGACACAGAACTGGGGGTTGTGCTGGTAAGCGGTGGATTGGATAGCTGTGTCACCGCCGCGATTGCCCGGCAGGACCATGAGCTGGCATTTCTCCACGTCAATTACGGTCAGCGAACCGAGGCCAAAGAACCGCGGGCTTTCCACTCCATCGCCGATCGCTACGGCGTCACACAAAGGCTGACCGCCAACATCAGCTACCTGAAAATGATCGGGGGATCAAGTTTGGTCGACCCGGCGCTTGCCGTGGAAACAGGCCCATCTTCTTCCCAGGGCGTCCCCTCAACCTATGTGCCATTTCGCAACGCGCACCTTCT
>CAYWLT010000377.1:0-1744 GCA_964459295.1 uncultured Thermodesulfobacteriota bacterium | reverse complement strand
CGTTTTGCCGACCTTCGCTTCGCCCTGGAGGGGGATCCCTGCCCGCGCTGCAGCGCCGGATCGCTGGTGATGAGCCGGGGGATCGAAGTCGGGCACATCTTCAAGCTCGGCACCAAGTACAGCGCTTCGCTCGGGGCAAACTTTCTCGATGCCGGGGGCAGGCCCCGGCCGATGATCATGGGATGCTACGGCATCGGCGTGGGGAGGACGGTGGCGGCGGCCATCGAGCAGAACCATGATGAAAACGGCATCATCTTTCCCCCGAGCATCGCCCCGTTTCAGGTGATCATCAGCGCGGTAAAGCCCACCGATCCCCGGGTCCGGGAGACCTCGGAAAGAATCTACGGCGTCCTGCTCGGCGCGGGCATCGACACCCTGCTCGATGACCGCGATGAGCGGCCGGGAATAAAATTCAAGGACGCGGACCTTATCGGCATCCCCCTGCGCGTCACCGTCGGCGCCAAGGCGAAGGAGGGCATGCTTGAGGTCAGACCGAGAAAATCCCGGGAAACCATTGAAGTCAGGGAGGCCGAGTTGCCAGCCACCGTCAGGAATTTGCTGGACCGTGATTAGACTGCGCGACATCATTAACAAGGTGCTCTCCTACCACCCCAATCCCCGCATTGAGCTGATTGAGAAGGCCTATGTGTTCTCCGCCCAGGTGCACAAGGGGCAGCTCCGGCTCTCCGGCGAACCATACCTTATCCATCCCCTGGCGGTGGCGGCGCTGCTGGCCGACCTCAAGCTGGACGACGTGACCGTCTCCACCGGCCTGCTGCACGACACGGTGGAGGATACCTTCACCACCCTTGCGACCATCGACGAGGCCTTCGGACCCGAAATCTCCTCCCTGGTGGACGGGGTGACCAAAATCAGCAAAATGTCTTTCCGCGCGGCGGAAGAAAAGCAGGCGGAAAATTTCCGCAAGATGATCCTGGCCATGTCCAAGGACATCCGGGTCATTCTGATCAAGCTGGCCGACCGGCTGCACAACATGCGCACCCTTCATTATCTTCCCCCGGACAAAACCGTTGAGCTTGCCCAGGAAACCATGGATATCTATGCCCCGCTGGCGAACCGCCTGGGTATCTTCTGGATTAAGAGCGAACTGGAGGACTTGGCGCTGCGCTACCTGCGCCCGGAAATCTTCCACGCCCTGGCGGTTAAGACCGCGAGCATGGAGAAAGAAACCACCGATTATGTAGACGAGGTGTGCGGGATCATCCGCAACCGGCTCGAGGAGTTCAATGCGCGGGCGGAGGTGACCGGCAGGTCAAAGCACCTGTACAGCATCTTCCGCAAGATGCAGATGCAGAACCTCGGCTTCGAGGACGTCTATGACCTGATCGGGTTCAGGATCATCGTTGACAGCGTCAGGGACTGCTACGAAGTCCTGGGCATTATCCACCTGCTCTGGAAGCCGGTCGCCGGCCGCTTCAAAGACTACATTGCCATGCCCAAGGCCAACATGTACCAGTCACTGCACACCACGGTCATCGGGCCGGCGGGGAAAAGGATCGAGGTGCAGATACGCACCAACGAGATGCACCGCATCGCCGAGCAGGGAATCGCCGCCCACTGGAAATACAAGGAAGGCGACTACCCGGAACACAAGGACGACAAGCAGTTTGCCTGGCTGAGGCAGCTTCTGGAGTGGCAGCAGGAGCTGAAGGATCCCCGCGAGTTTCTCGACAGCGTCAAGGTCGACCTCTTCCCCGAAGAGGTCTATGTATTCACCCCCAAG
>CAYWLT010000376.1:0-1782 GCA_964459295.1 uncultured Thermodesulfobacteriota bacterium | reverse complement strand
TTAAACAGTTCCATAACCCGTTCCTTTTAACTGTGTGAGGTGAAAGACAGCCTGCTCAGGGGGCGCCCGGATTAAATACTCAGCTTTTTAATCCTTCGTTTTGAGAGAAAGTAATCATACACGATCCTGGTGCAGACAACCGCGGTAAAAACGCTCGCCGTCAGTCCTATGGTCAGGGTAACCGCAAACCCCTTGATCGGTCCGGTTCCGAACTGGAAGAGAAAGAGGGCGGCGATAACGGTGGTGACATTGGAATCGATGATGGCAGACATCGCCCGATCGTAACCCGCGTCCACCGCGGCGCGGGGTGTTTTACCCGCGCGCAGCTCCTCGCGGATACGCTCGAAGATGAGCACATTGGCGTCAACCGCCATGCCGATGGTAAGCACGATGCCCGCGATGCCCGGCATGGTGAGGGTGGCCCGGAAGGCCGCCAGTGCGGCCAGGATAATCACGATGTTAAGGCAGAGGGCCGCGTTGGCGATGAGGCCTGAAAGCAGGTAATACCCCCCCATGAAGACAAACACCGTCCCGCCGGCGATAAGGCAGGAGATGATCCCCTGTCGGATGGAATCCTGGCCCATGGAGGGACCTACCACCCGCTTCTCCAGAATCTTAACCGGCGCGGGAAGTGAGCCGGCGCGCAATACGATCGCCAGGTCGCGGGCCTCCTCGGTGGTAAATCTCCCTTCAATGCTGGCCCTTCCCCCGGCTATCGGTTCCCTGATCACCGGGGCTGAATAGACATTGTTGTCAAGGATAATGGCGAGCCGTTTCTTCACGTTCTCGCGGGTGATGCGCTCAAAAATCTTTGAGCCCAGGGTGTCGAAGCTGATGGTGACATATGCCGCATTGAACTGGTCAAAGTTCACCCGCGCCGTCTGAAGATGTTCCCCGGTCAGGGCGGTGGTTTTTTTTACCAGATAGGGCTCACTGGTGCTCTCGCCGGTGGTGCGGTTTTCACGCTTCGAGTAGAGAACTTCCGAATCAGGAGGCATCTCTCCGGCAAGGGCCCTTTTGACATCATACTCGTCATTGACGATCTTGAACTCCAGCAGCGCGGTTTTACCGATGAGAGAAAGCGCCCGCTTGTCATCCTTGATGCCGGGCAGCTGGATTAAAATGCGGTCGGCCCCCTGCTTCTGGATGGTGGGCTCGCTCACCCCGAATTCGTCGATGCGGTTGCGGATGGTTTCCAGCCCTTGGTCCACGGCAAACTGCTTGAGGTACTCCTTATCCGATGCCCGCAATCCCAGGGTATAAACCGCAATGCCCTCCTTTTCGTCGTAGCGGAGTTTTTCCAGGTTGGGAAAGCGGTCCTGCAGCAGCTTGTTCAGCTTGTCCTGGAAGCCGGTGTTGAGCAGCTCCAGGGTGAGCTTATCGTTCTCCACTCGTTCGATCTTGTCGAACGGAATCCGCTCGTTAAAAAGCAGGTCGCTTATGTCACTGATCATCCGGTCAATTGAGTTGGCAAGCGCCTTTTCCGTCTCCACCTCCAGGATCAGATGCATCCCCCCCTGCAGATCCAGTCCCAGGGCGATTTTTTCGCTGGGGAAGGTGCCTTCCCACCAGCTCGGCACCCTGACAAAGCTCGGGATTAAATAAAGGATAGAAACGGCGACGACAACCACCAGAAGCAAAAATCTCCACTTAAGACTTTTATCCATGAGCGTGCTCCCTTGATTTACTGTTTCTTTTTGCGCTCAGGCGCGCCCGCTATATGGCTCTTTGAAACCCTGACCCGTACCTTTTCGGCTATTTCCAGGGTAACTATAGAACCTT
>CAYWLT010000375.1:0-1806 GCA_964459295.1 uncultured Thermodesulfobacteriota bacterium | reverse complement strand
ATGAAATCCCACGTGTAGCCGCGGTCGTCTCCCGCCGGACAATCCTTCGGAACTGCTTTCCTCAAATAAAATGATCGAGCTGCTGCAGGAGGTCAAGGCGCATTACGGCGACCGGTACATCGTGCTCGACTCAACCCCGGCGCACCAGACGCCCGAGCCGGCCATATTGTCCCGCCAGGTGGACGGGGTGATCCTGGTGGTCAGGGCCGGGAAAACCGGACGGGATACGGTGAATCGGGTGGTTGAATCACTCGGAAAACATAAGATTGTCGGCGTCGTTTTCAACATGGTCAACGAGCCGGTGCGCTCCTACTACTACAACACTTACTATTCGAAAAGAACCGATGATTAAACTCTTCAATCAATATCTGCCGCGCAGAAAGGTGCTCTTCTTTGCGGGCGAATGCCTTTTAATCACCCTGGCGATAGCGCTGTCGCTGATCATCCATAAGGATCTTAATATCTATTCGCCTCAGCCCCTGGTGCTTCTCTTCAAGACCATCCTCATCATCGTCATCTACCAGGTATCCCTTTTCTTCAGTGATTTCTACAGCTCCGGATACGCCTGGGACTATAAGAAACTGACGTATCGCTTATTTATTTCGCTGATCCTCGCGTCGCTCATCCTGAGCATTGTGCAGGCCATGCGAGCCGACCGCATTTTTGATCTGCGGGTGCTCGGTGCAATATTGATACTGAGCATCATCCTTCTTCTTCCCTGGCGGCTGTTCTACTCCTGGTTCATCCACCAGGACCGGTACAAGACCCGGGTGCTCATCCTGGGGTCGGGCAAGCTGGCGCGGGACATCGCGCGCGCCCTTTTGCGGGAAGAGGAGCTCTCCTTGCGCGTGGAGGGATTTCTATCCTCGGACCCGAGTCTCAGGGGCATCAGCATTGTGAATCCCAAGGTCATCGGCAACATGGAAGAGCTTTCCTCCATCATGCAGCAGGCGAACATAGGGAAAATCATTGTGGCCATGGAGGATCGGAGAGGAACCCTTCCCCTGGATGAACTGCTCAAATTCAAATCAGACGGAATCAAGATTGAAGACGGCATCAGTTATTATGAAAAAATCTCCAATCAGATTCTGGTTGAATATATCAATCCCGGCGACTTGATTTTTTGCGACGGATTCAAGCTCTCCTACAGCGCCCTTTTCGTCAAGCGCGCATATGACATTCTTTTCGCGTGTATCGGTCTCATCATCGCCGCCCCCCTGTTTCTGGTCCTATCCCTGCTCATCAAGCTTGAATCAAAGGGCCCCATTTTTTACAAGCAGGAACGGGTGGGAAAAAATGAAAAGCCTTTTTTCATCTACAAGTTCCGCTCCATGCTCAATGACGCTGAAAGGAAAACCGGACCGGTCATGGCCCTGTCCGATGACAAGCGCATCACCCGCATCGGCAAGGTCATCCGCAAAACCAGGCTGGATGAATTGCCCCAACTGTGGAACATTCTCAAGGGCGACATGAGCTTCGTGGGGCCGCGGCCGGAACGCCCGGTGTTTGTTGAAAAGTTCAGCCGGCATATCCCGTTTTACGGCCAGCGATTCGCGCTGCGCCCCGGATTGACCGGGTGGGCGCAGATCAGGTGCGCCTACGCCTCCACCATTGAAGAAACCCTGATGAAACTGCGATATGAGCTGTACTACCTGAAGAATTTTTCATTCCTCTTTGACCTTTCCATCATCCTGCGAACGGCAAAGGTGGTGCTGTTTGCCAGGGGCGTGTAGGCAAAGCAGGATTAAAATTATAGGGAACCTCTAATTATTCATTTTCTTGTCATTCCCCGACTTGATCGGGGAA
>CAYWLT010000374.1:0-1809 GCA_964459295.1 uncultured Thermodesulfobacteriota bacterium | reverse complement strand
CACTTCCTGCCCGCGTCTGATGATGTAATACCATGCCGCCATCTGAAGGGTGTTGGAAACGATATTGCCATGGGTGAGCTCGGCGCCCTTGGGGATGCCGGTGGTGCCGCCGGTGTACTGGAGGATGGCGATGTCAGCAGGATCAATGTCCATCTCCGGCGGCGCCTGGTGCAGCGTGAGATCGCGAAAGGTGACGGTTTCACAGATCGGCACCTGCCTTTCCGCCCCGGTCCCCTTCGGCCTGAGCAGGGGATAGAGCATTTTCTTCAGCGGCGGGAGATAGTCCGAAATCGTACCGACAACGCAGATGTTGGCGGGCGACCGGCCCATCACCGCATGGGCGCGGGCGGAAAACATATTCAGGGTAATCAGTACGCGGGCGCCGGCGTCGTCTATCTGCTGGGCAATCTCCCGCTCCTGGTACAGGGGATTGATCGGAACGGCAATCGCCCCCAGCCTGAAAATACCGTAAAAGGAAATGACCGCGTGCGGGCAGTTCGGCAGCAGCAGCGCAACCCGGTCACCCTTGCCCACCCCGAGCTTATGGAGCCCCGCGGCGCAACCGTCAACCTGCGCGTCAAGACTGCGGTAGCTGATTTTGGCACCCTCAAATATGAGGGCGGCGCGATCGGGATGTGTCCGGGCGCTCTCGCGCAGGAAATGGTCGATGGGCACCGCCGGATAGGTGAGCGAGGCGGGAACCTCCCCTGTGTAATGTTTTTCCCACAGTTTATCCAATTCCTGTCCGTCTCCAGTTATAGATGAGGTAGCGTAGCAACGCCGCCCATATTAAAGTCGTATATGCCGATTGTCAATTGAAATTCCCCCGGCACCGGCTGAGTTGCGGCGATCGTGTTGTTGAGATTTTATTTGACCCAAGCAATTTATTGCTGCTATGATGCATCCATGGCGGGAGCCTTCGCCGGTCACGCTTCCCGGGTTGATCCGCTTCTATCCGCCCCGGTCCCGTTCACTTTATTTACTCACACATTAAAGTATGCGATCAAGGAACGCATTCCTTATCTTAACCTCAGCCGGGCTGCTGGTGCTGAGCTTTCCCAACCTGGACCAGCCCCTCTGCATCTGGTTTGCCCTGGTGCCGCTCATCCTCGCGGTGGAAAGAAAGTCCGGCTATCAAAGCTTCCTGCTGGCATGGCTGTGCGGCTTTCTCTTTTACACCAGTCTGATATACTGGATCGTTGTGGTCACCACCACCTACGGCCGGCTCCCCTACCCGGTCGGTGTCGTGCTGATGCTGCTGTTGTCCGGCTTTCTTGCCCTCTACTTCGCGCTGCCTTTCGCCCTCACACGATTTGTCGAGGAAAGAACCTCACTATCTCTGCCGCTGCTGCTGCCCATTTTCTGGGTGGCGCTGGAATATCTCCGCTCATTTCTTTTCAGCGGGTTTCCCTGGGAAAACCTCGGCTATTCCCAGTACCGGCTGCTGCCGCTTATGCAGTTGGCGGATATTAGCGGCGTGTACGGAATAAGTTTTTTGATCGTCTGGGTCAATGCCGCGACGTACCTGATCCTTCGCGGAATTGCCCTGAAGCGGCTGCCGTGGAAGGCTGTTGCACTTACCCTTCTCATGCTGTTGTCCGCCCTTGGGTACGGCCGTGTTCGCCTGCAGGAAGCATCAACTCTCTCCGCCGGATCGTCGCCGATTACCGTCGGTCTGATTCAGGGAAACATTCCGCAGGACGTTAAGTGGGACAAGCAGTTCCGTGACGAAGCCATGAACCGGCACCGGGAACTGCCCTCTCAGGCCCTGCATGCCGGGGCGGAACTGGTTATATGGCCGGAATCGGC
>CAYWLT010000373.1:0-1814 GCA_964459295.1 uncultured Thermodesulfobacteriota bacterium | reverse complement strand
TAATGATCTCGCCGTCCTCGGGAACAATCTCGCTCAATTCCAGCCGGTTGTAGTCCGCCCGCACCGCGCCCCTTCCCTTGATAAAGAAGGAGGGGGTTCGCTTCACCTCGTAAAGGGTGAAAATGTCAACCTCACCCGTCCTCACCAGGTATTCCGGAAACCGGTCAAAGACCTGTTTTGACCCCTCGCACCAGGCGACAATCCACCTGACGTTATAGACGGCAAAGCGCCGTTGCAATTCCTCGAGGTTGTACTCCTCAATCCTTTTTTCAAAGAGCAGCCCCGCGGTGAAGCTGGCGTAGCTGTGCTTGATGGGGTACATGGGGCGGGGACCGCAGAGATATTCCCGCTTCAGGTATTCGGGAAACAGCGCCGGGAAATGCGCCCCGTAGTACCGGTGGAAGGTGTCGCACTCCGAGTCTTCAATGAGTATCCGGCCCTCCCGGGTGGTATCGGCATCCAGCCGGGCGAGCAGTTCGGTGAGCGGCGCGGGGAAGGTGCAGCTCAGGCGATACAGGCCATACTGGTAGACGGTCTTGAGAGGCTTGAAAACCGGCTGCACCAGGAGGGCGAAGGCGACCAGCCCCGCGAAAAGCCGGAGCGCGGCGCCCCGCCCGGTGAAGATGGATTTGAGCAGCGCGGCCAGGCCGGCGCCGGCGGGAATGAGCAGCAACAGATTCAGGGGAAGGGTGAAGCGCTGGGGCTGGAGCTGGGCGAAAAACTCGGTATGGGAGCCGAAGTAGGCAATGACGAAAAGAAACGCCGCTCCCCCCAGGAAGGGAAGCCGGAGTTTTTCCCGGCCGTCCTTCTTCCATTGAGAAAAACCGGCGATGGCGGCAAGCAGGATGATCACGTCCATGAAGGTATTGTTGAGCGAGGGGACCTTTTTGTGGAGGAGGCTCATCTTCTGGGTGAGATATACGCTGAGCGGCTCGAATAGGCTGTCGATCTGCAGGGTGAAGCGGTAATGCTCGGGCCGGACGGTCTTGTCCTGGAAAAAGTGGATGACCGGCATCAGCCAGAAGCTGTTGAGCGCGAGCACCACGATGGCGGTCAGGACAAGGGCGAGGTGGTGCCGGGGTCGCAGTGTTTTGCGAGAGACGAGATAGAGCAGGAGCAGCGGCGGCGCCAGCAGCAGGGGGGCCAGGATATGCATCAGCAGCAGGATCGATGAGAGAAGAGTAACCGCCAGCCAGCGCCACAGGGTGAAGGATTCGAAAAGCCGGTGGAAGAGGGAAAAAAGATAGAGCGTGAGAAAACAGGCGAAAACATAGGACGCCATTCCCCAGGAGATGAAATCGATGGCCAGGGAAAGGTGAAAGAAGAGCATGCTCACGAGCGCGGTGAGAAAAGCGGCGCCGGGTGAAAGTTGAAAGTTTCGCGCCGCGCCGTAGGTGAGAAAGGGATAGAGCAGGAGCAGCAGCAGCAGGCAGAGCTTGAAGGCGAATCCGGCCGGGATGAAGGGGGAGAGCGCAAAAACCAGCATCTCCCAGGCCTTGTTGTCGGCATTGACCAGCGCCCCGTTGGGGAATCCGGCGAGAAAGAAGGGATCGTATCCCCAGCTCGCCCCGGTGGAGGCGAGGAAGCGCTTGGTGGAAAGGCACTGGGCAAAGTGCATGGCATAATCATCGGTGTAGATCGGGGCGTCTGAAAGGATGTCGGAGGGTTTCAGAAAGACGGTGATTCCATACGCAGCGAGCAGTAAAAGCAATAGCAGCTTCTTCATGTGGTCACATAGTAATTATAAATAATAGTAAACCAGTAGTGTCCCAACGTTAATCGAAGAGGGACAGCTGTTTACAGCGATGTTCATT
>CAYWLT010000372.1:0-1815 GCA_964459295.1 uncultured Thermodesulfobacteriota bacterium | reverse complement strand
CATTCAGGTGATGGGTCCGGAGCGGGTGGATATCCTCGATTCCCTGGACCGGGTGCTCGGTGAGGATGTCCTTGCCCCCTACAGCATACCGCCGTGGGACAATTCCGCCATGGACGGCTACGCGGCGCACCACGCGGATATCGAAGGGGCATCCCCCCGGAATCCCGCGGTGCTTACGGTTGTGGCGGACCTCCCCGCCGGCTACACCGCCTCTAAGGCGGTTTCCCGGGGAGAGGCCATCCGCATCATGACCGGCGCCCCGGTTCCGCCGGGGTGCGATACGGTGGTCAAGGTGGAGGATACCGAGGCCGAGGGGGACCGGGTGAGGATTTTCAACGCGCCGGTGCGGGGAGAGCATATCCGCAGGGCGGGCGAGGATGTGGTGCGGGGAAGCCGCGTCCTCTCCCGGGGCGATATTATCCACGCGGCGGCGGTGGGCATGCTGTCCTCGCTGAAGCGCTCGGTCGTCTCCGTCTTTCAGCGTCCGCGGGTGGCGGTCATTTCAACCGGCGACGAGCTGATAGATGTCGACGGGGAGCTGGCCCCGGGCAGGATCGTCGGCAGCAACACCTACTCCCTGGCATCGCTGGTGAGGGACGCGGGCGCGCAGCCGATGGTGCTGGGCATCGCCCGAGACAACCTTGATGCTTTAAGAGCCATCTTCCGGGCTGCACTGGCGGCCGATGTGATTATTTCCTCCGGCGGCGTGTCGGTGGGCGACTACGACCTGGTGAAGGACGTGCTGCGCGAGCTCGGCGCGGAAACGAAATTCTGGAAGGTGAACATGCGCCCGGGACAGCCGCTCGCGTTCGGGGTGATCCAGGGAAAGCCCACCTTCGGGCTCCCCGGCAACCCGGTGTCCTGCATGATCTCATTCGAGCAGTTTGTCCGTCCGTCGATCCGCAAGGCGAGCGGGCATACCCGGCTTTTCCGGCCGCTGATCGCGGCGCGCCTGAAGGAACCGCTGGTCAAGAAGGAAGGCAAGAGGTATTTTCTGCGCTGTTCCATAAGCCTGGAGGAAGGGGGTTACGCGGTAACCACCACCGGCGGACAGGGATCGGGCATCCTGCTTTCCATGGTGAAGGCCGACGGCCTGATAATTCTGCCGGAGTCACAGATGGAATTCGCCGCGGGGACCATGGTCAAGGTTCAGGTATTGAACCGGGATTTTGAATGGAGTGAGAAAGCCGCCTATGAGTGAGCCGTTGGGTAAGGACAGAAGAAGCCATTATTGCGGGAAATTGCGCGCGGCGGATATCGGCAGGGAAGCGGTGCTCATGGGGTGGGTGCACAGCCGCAGAAACCACGGGGGTCTCATTTTTATCGACCTGAGGGACCGCGAGGGGATCGTGCAGATATCCTTCAATCCCGCGGTTGCCGCCGAGGCCCATGCCAGGGCAAACAGCCTGCGCAACGAGTACGTCATTGCGGTGAAAGGGAAGGTGGCGGCGCGCCCCGAAGGCACCGTCAATCCCAACATGAAGACGGGTGAAGTCGAGGTGCTGGCCAATGAACTCACCATTTTGAATGAATCAAAAACTCCGCCCTTCGAAATTGCCTCCCACCACGCGGTTTCAGAGGATATCCGGCTCAAGTACCGATACCTTGACCTGAGAAGACCGGAGCTGCAGAACAATCTGATGACGCGCCATAAAATCGTGAACCTCACCCGGAACTATTTCAACCAGCAGGGCTTTATCGAGGTGGAGACGCCCTTTCTCACCAAGAGCACACCCGAGGGGGCACGGGACTACCTGGTTCCCAGCCGGGTCAATCCGGGGCGGTTCTATGCGCTGCCCCAGTCCCCGCAGCTGT
>CAYWLT010000371.1:0-1845 GCA_964459295.1 uncultured Thermodesulfobacteriota bacterium | reverse complement strand
AACATGAATTATCAAGCATTATTTGATAGTTAGAGCGTTTTTCAGGGACGACTACTTTATATAATAAATAAGACCCCATGTCAATGTTACTGTTGCCGCCGCCCCGCTCCGGTATTGCTATCACGAAAGACCCTTCCGGCATATTGGCAACCGCCTCTTTCCTAACCTTTAATCACGCCCAGCGGCCGGATCCGGGCCACCTTCCTTGATATCCCCGCCTGGTGCACCACCTCCACCACATCGCTCACGTCCTTATACGCCTCGGGCACCTCTTCCGCCAGGGTTGCTCTTCCCTCGGCCATGACAATGACCCCCCGCTGCTCCATCTCCTGCGCTATTGACCTCCCCCTGCTCTGCTTGATCGCCTGGGTGCGGCTCATCAGCCGGCCCGCCCCGTGACAGGTGGAGCCGAAGGTCTCCTCCATGGCCTTCTCCGTGCCGACCAGTATGTAGGAGCCTCGACCCATATCCCCGGGAATGAGCACCGGCTGGCCCACCTCCCGATACACCGCAGGCACATCGGGGTGGCCTGCCGGAAAGGCGCGCGTCGCCCCTTTCCGGTGCACGCACACCTTCTTTTTCACGCCGTCAACCGCATGGACCTCCTGCTTGGCGATGTTATGGCAGACGTCGTAGAGCAGCCTCATGTTCAGATCCGTGGGGCTCACCTGCAGCGCCTTCTCCATGATCTCCCGCGTCCAGTGGGTGAGCACTTCCCGGTTGGCCCAGGCATAATTGGCCGCACAGGCCATGGCGGCAAAGTACCGCCTCCCCTGATCGGATTGCAGGTAGGCGCAGGTGAGCTGGCGGTCGGGTACCGATATACCGGTTTTATCCATGGCTCGGATCATGGTCTTTAAGAAGTCATCACAGACCTGGTATCCGAAGCCCCGCGAACCGGTATGAATGGAAACGGCCACCTGGTTTTCAAAAAGGCCGAAGACCTGCGCGACAGTCTGATCAAACAGCTTGTCGACTACCCCGATTTCAAGAAAATGATTCCCCGAACCAAGGGTGCCCAGCTGATTCCTGCCGCGCTCCAGCGCCCGCTGGCTCACCGTTTCTGGGTCAGCCCCGTCCATCATTCCCCCGTCCTCGGTCCGCTCCAGGTCCTCCCGCTCGCCGAATCCTTTTTCAACCGCCCACCGGGCGCCTTTGACCAGAACCTTCTTTTGATCAGAGGGGCTGAGCCTGATCCTTCCGGTCGAACCGACGCCGGAGGGTATTCCCCGAAAAAGCGCCGCTACCAGGTCCCTCATTTTGTTCTGAACATCGTCACGGGTAAGGTCCGTACGAAGCACCCTGCAGCCGCAGTTGATGTCATACCCCACCCCTCCCGGGGAGATAACCCCCTCCTCCATGTCAAAGGCGGCGACACCCCCGATGGGAAATCCATAGCCCCAGTGCATGTCCGGCATGGCCAGGGAATACTTGATGATGCCGGGCAGATGGGCGACGTTGGCAACCTGGTGCGGGCTTTCGTCGAGCGCCATGTCGTCGAGCAGCTTTTGGCTGGCATAGAGCAATCCCGGAACCCGCATCCCTTCCGAACGGGGGATGATAAAGCGATAATCATCAACCTTCTCGATGGTCAGTTTTTCTTTCAGTTCCATGGCCTCAGCACGCCTCTGATCAAATCAAACTTTCATGCCCTTTGGGGGCGTCACGAATCATAAAAATATGTTTCAATAAGCTATTTCCCCCTCACCTCAATCCTCTCCCCCAGGAGACTGTGTCATAATGAGGAGAGCACCCTGTTTGTCATTCTGAACCCTTCGCCGGTCATTCTAAGCGGAGCGAAGAATCTCCTTGTTTGCTCAGGATAAACTCCGTGAAGAATCTCAT
>CAYWLT010000370.1:0-1877 GCA_964459295.1 uncultured Thermodesulfobacteriota bacterium | reverse complement strand
TCTCAGTCTGCCGTACCAGCGTGGCGGTGTCCCACCTGCCCACCTCGCGGTTGATGAAGGCGCTGATGGCGTTGGGATGCCGTCTCATAATGCCGGTCAGGACATCGCGCATCAGCCGGTTCATCTTATCGCGCACGCTCGCGTCCTGCAGCAGCCCGCGGCACAGCACCTGTATCGCCTCGACAAGCCCGCTTTTAAGCTTAGAGTGTTCGCTCAGCACATCGCGATCGATCACCGGCCTGATTTCGTTCCAGGCATTGTCAAGGTAGGCAAGAAAATCCTGGTTGTTCAAAATGGAATCCCGCATCTCCTCAACCTTCTGCTTATATTCCGGGGACGATTCGAGCTGTGCGATCAGTTCCTCGTTTTTCCTCTTCAGGTCCGCGCGCAACGTATGGCCGGGCTTCTTGAGGCTTTTCAGCTCCTCCTCAACCGCGGTAATCAGCTTATCGTAGATGGCGTCATCCACGCCGAATATCTTCATGAACAAGGGAGTGCGCTCGTTGATCTTCTCTCTGATGTAGGGCTTCGCTTTGCGGAAGAGCCGGTTGACCATCTTCAGGACGCTGTCGAAATGGTCCTGGAGCCGGTTGTCGGCAGTAAGCGCCGCCAGCAGGTTGCCGAGCAGCGGGGCCAGGTCAACCGAGCGTATGCCGGACAGAATGTTTTCCCTGACAAACCGCCGGATGTCTTTGTCGTCAATGGCATTCAGGACATGGGGTATGACCCGGCACAACTCGTCAACCACGAAGGTGTTTTCATAAAACCATTCCGCAATGTCCCTGGTGAGGTCTTTTGCCCGCAGCTTCTCATCAATGGTGTCGGCGGTAAAAAAATTGAGCTCGACAAACTCCCCGATGCTCTCCCCGATGCGCTTCTTGTTGTTGGGTATGATCGCCGTGCGGGGCAGCCGGATGCCCAGGGGATACCGAAAAAGGGCGGTGACCGCGAACCAGTCGGCAAGCGCCCCTACCATCGCCGCCTCGGTAAAGGCGCAAATGTAGCCCAGCCAGGGATAAGCGCTTTCAAAATATTTAAAAAAACAGTAGCAGACCAGCATCAGGAGAAACAGCGATGTGGCAATTAATCTCGTGCGCTTGAAATCGCCGTACTTTCTTTTCTGATCAGCAGTGAGTATCCGGCCCGTCATTATCATGGCTGCGGCAGGTCCCCGGCCTGAGGCGGTGAGGATTGCATCATTCTTCAGTTCTCTCGGCATAACTCAATAAACCCCCGGTGCGTCAGTTCAGCTACCCCGGTTTCGCCCGGCAAGCCATTCGGCCACGGCATTCACCTTGGCGCGCAGATTGAGGATAAAGGGCTGCCGCTTCTGGATGTGATTTGGCTCAGCGTCATATTCTTCCACCGTAATCCGTTCGACCACCTTCTCCCGGTCGCCCTTGTACAGCTTAAGATATTCCCGGATCATGTCCTTATAGGCGACAGCGGCCGCCGCCGCCTCACACAGATAGCGCTCCACCTCGCCGCCGCTCAGTATGCCGTTATGGGGCATGCAGATTGCCCGGGGCCTGAGGGTGCGGATCTTTTCAATGGAGGCGATGTAGTCTTCGTAACTCACCAGGTAAGGGCTGTGAATCAACCCGTGCTCCAGCGCCCCCGCCGCATCGCCGACAAAGGCGATTCCCGTGTCCGGGAAATAGTAGGTCAGGCTGTCGCGGGTGTGGCCGCTGGTCTCAATCACCCTGCACTCCCGTCCCCCCTCAAGCCTGATGGCGTCGCCTTCCTTCAGCCGGTAGGTGACCGTTACCGGTCCAAATGAAACATCCTCTCCCGCCAGGTCGGCCGGCACACCCTGCTCATATTCCTCGTTCAGCCTGCGGATTAACTCAACCGCGTTGGGCCGCTGAAGCACGTCC
>CAYWLT010000369.1:0-1899 GCA_964459295.1 uncultured Thermodesulfobacteriota bacterium | reverse complement strand
GTAACAATCAGGAGTTTTTTCGCCAGTGGATTGATATCAAAGTCGAACTGGAGAAGGAGGGGAATGAATTCATAGTCCGATGCTTTTTTCTTGAGCGGCGCCGTTCTATAGCCGGACAGCAGCCCGACCTCTCTCAGCCATGTATGGGGTTTTTCCTCCGGCGGAGCGGCGACCGCCCTGGATGGGGCAAGGGATACCGGAAACGCTGCAAGCAGACCCAGTGAAATGGCAACACGCAGAACCGTCTTTTTCATCTTTTCCCTCCTTTAACCATACCCATGAATCAGTGTGCCGTCCATCAATTGCCAGTTCATGTATCATCATTAAAAAAAACAGTCAATAAAATTTGCCGCCGGGCGCCGGGCAGTTTATTTAATCCGCAGATCCACGCGGCTGTCCGGCACATTTTCCTTTTTCTCCGGGGCAAGACCCGGGGGCGCTACCAGGAATAATCTTCCGGCGGCAACCTGCCCCTGGACCGCGAGGTGCTCCATCACCGCCTCAGCGCGCGCCTTGGCAAGGGCAGGGAGATCTTCATCGGTGATCAGAAGGTTTTTCTTGAGCAGCGCCTCCATTTCCCCCATCGGCAGGGATTTGGCAACCCCCAGCAGCCCTTTCGGCTTCTCGAATTTCGCCGAGCGATACGCCTTGCCGAGCAGCTTTTCGTACTCCTGCGGCGCAATTTCCGTCAGGGATGCAGCGGGGTTTTTCTCGGCCTCTTTCCCGGATCTTTGCGCGAGGAGCTGCTTTTCAAATGCAGCGTCTACCAGGCCTCTGCGATCGGCCTCCGCATCCACAAACCCGGAGATGCCTAAGCTCAGGTTCGGGCGGTCCGCCAGCGCCTTAGCCAGGGTTGCCAGCTTTGCCCGTTCGGCCTCGCTCAGCCGGCTGCTGCCCTGCTCAAAGATGACATGGCTTAAATCCTCGGATGACCCCATCAAGGACCCGAGCAGCGAAAAGGGCGAGGTGGCCGCCTTGAGCAACAGGTTTTTGAGCACCTTTACCAGGATGCCGATGAGGCTGAACTCCGGATCATCGAGTCGGCCGGCAACCGGCAGATCAAGTTTTATGGTGCCGTTTCGGTCCTTGAGCAGCGAAACCCCCAGCTTCACCGGCAGATCAACCGCATCCGGGCTTTCCACCTTTTCTCCGAAATCAAACTGGTCAATGATAACGTTGTTGGTAGAATCGAGCTTCATATCGTCAATCAGGTAGTGCAGGTCCAAAGAAAGCTTTCCCTTCTGAACCCGGTAACCCGCAAATTTCCCCGAGTAGGGAGTGAAGGGAGTCAGATCCATGCCCTGGAGCCGGAGGGAGAGGTCCAAAGACAGGGTATCGCCGAAGGGATTAATCGTGCCGGTGATTTTAAGCGGCGCGGAGTTGTTGATGCCGGCATTCATCAGCACCTCCGCTTTTTGGTCCTTCCTGGATGAAATATTGCGTATGGTGCCGTTGAGGCCGGTCATGCTGGAGGCATATGCGGGTGTGACGGAGCGGTCGATCAAATTAATTTTCCCGTCTTTTATGGCAATCACGCCAATGGTAAGCGGCAGCGGTTCTGTCTTGTGCGGCCGGGGTGGCGCCGGCGCTTCCTCTTGTACCGCCGGTTGCGGTGATGATGCCGGCCCGGCAGCCATGCTCTGTGTGAGATTAATGGTTTTGTCCTGGTTAACAACAATGTTGGAAAAGAGCTTTTCAAGGGTTATGCCGTTTATGCTGACCGAAAGCGGAGCGGTGGCGACATCGATGCCGGCGACCTGGAGCCGTTTCCATTTCAACAGGTCGGCGGCGTTGTTCTTCTCCTTCATGGAAAAGTCGGCTATGGTTGTATCACCGGTAAACCGCGTTGCCATTGCTTCCTGCTCCTGCGAGAGCTTGAGGTCGCCCGCGGTGGAAAGA
>CAYWLT010000368.1:0-1920 GCA_964459295.1 uncultured Thermodesulfobacteriota bacterium | reverse complement strand
CGGCAGGCCAGAAAGTCGTTAACGGTCAGGGTATCTTAGTCATCGAATAGCGGCGCAGCGGGGTGGAAAGGTTAAGCGGACTTCCGCCCCCATGAACCGCGGCCTCCCTGAGGTAGGCTGATTACGCTTGTGACCCTCTTAGGTTTGTGGTTTAATCGTTTTTAGTGGAAAACGGTTTCGCGGGGAGAGGGTATGCGAGTTATAAAAGCATTAAAGGAAGCCCCGTCTTTTCTCTGATCGACAGATCATGAGACAAGGCGGGGCTGTGTATTTGGGGGAGACAACCTTTATTTCTTTACACATCTATTGATGAAGGGGGGCGCAATGGACAATAAAAAAGATGTTGCCGGACAGCAGGGGATGGCGAGAAGATCTTTTCTCAAAATGGCCGGTTTATCTTCACTGGGCCTGAATCTGGGATTTCCCCTGGATGCTAAGTGGGCTTGTGCTGAAGAACGGCAGGAGCGAAAGGCGCATGCTCGCTGGGCGGTTAACCATGAGGGCTTTCCCTATTTTGCCCAGAAAAACATCAAAACCGATTGGCTTGCTGACGGCTATATCCTGGCGCGGGTTGACAACGGCTGGTGGATTTATAAAACAGCCACCTATGAAGATGAGTTTTATACCTGGTGGCTGGAGGAAAAAATGTGGTATTACGACCGGCTGCTTGCCTACTTTTCGGGAGAAACGGAGGAATATTCCATCCCCAACGGCGGCCACCATCATCCCATGCTTGCCACCTATGGACAGAAATCTGGCGGCCGGCGTGACAGCCGTTTTCATCTGAATAATACCCCTAAGGGATATACGCTTATCCCCAAGAAAGAATACCTGCGCGATATCATCAATGAGCTCAACGCCATCTATGATGATCCTCATGCCAGTCTGCCGGAAGACGTTTTTAAATTCCGGAGAGAGAAATATGGCCAGGAAGCGTTATGGGATAAAAATAAGTTCGCCACCCTGGAAGTGTACACGGGACATCCCTTCGAGGAAGGAGATTGGGAACTGGGATTTAAAGAAACCCACACGTTTCAAAACATCATGAAGAATCCCATGGCAACAGTTACCTTTATGTCGCTTTACAATACGCCGGGCGGGCAGTCGTATTTTAACGGAGAAGAAGGACATACCCCTACCTTTGAATTCAGAGGCTTCTGCTGGATGATGAGTCCCCATAATCCCGATTTGACGCAATATGAAAAAGACGTCTGCGAATATCTGAATCAAGCGTTTTCCAAATATCACGGTTTGCGCAATGATTTTATTGCTAACGTGTTTATTGTGGCCGAGGAGTTTAATAATTCACCCACCGACAGCGCGGCATTCGGACTGGGTAAGCGGGTTGTGCCGCCGTACAGTTATGGGGTTTCGCATAAAACGGCGGTGAAAGCCGTAGCCCGGAAGGGTGGGCTGACCCGGGAGGAAAAAAGAGCGCTGGTTACATCACTGAAAATACCCGTCTGATCATACGCGGTTATCGATCTCATCGCTCATCAACTGGTTTTGCCTGTTGTCACGTGGAGCAGGAGGAAGATCACATGAAAAAATTTGCGGTTGTTCTGTCTGCCGGGCTGGTGGCTGTCATAATGGCTGTGCCGTGTGCCGAGGGAGCATACCCCGCAGATCCGACCGCGGATACTGCCTGGTTGCCGTCATGCGGCTATACGGGTGTGGGAAGCATTCAGTGTGCCTTCAACCATGCCCGTGCTACGGAAAATATCCAGCTGGGTATGTCACTTCCCATGCTCGTACTGCCGTCGCAGGCAACCGGGGATGCGATGAGCGATGGGAAAAAGGCGCTCTGGCTGACCAACCGGGAGCGCAGTGACCGGGGAATCAATCCACTGACGGATGTGGAGACGAACGTGACCGGAGTGGCTCAAACCTACGCACAGTACGTTCGGAACCATAATGTCT
>CAYWLT010000367.1:0-1938 GCA_964459295.1 uncultured Thermodesulfobacteriota bacterium | reverse complement strand
GATAGTCACTTCAATATGTGCCGCCCGCCCCCCTCGACAACTTTTGGTCCAGTATCCTAATTGGATACCGCGCCTACATCGGTGTTTTATCGACCCTCCTGGGGATCTACTCGCTACCGGGTCCCGGGGAAGCGCCTGCGTTCGGAAACATTCCTCCTTCGCTAGGAATACAAGAACAAAACTATACCCCTGTTACCATCACCGGCGTGAACACCAAGTTTCAGGATGATCCACCGGTAAAGATTACCTTCACCCCGGCTGATGGACTTACCATCTCCAATGTAAACATAAGAAGCAATACCAAGATTGAATTCGACCTGGAGATTGCCACGACTGCACCAACCGGCTTTCGGTCGGTAACGGTTACCTATGATAAGGGGAGCAAAATCATTGCAGGCGCCAACGTATTTGAGGTAAAGGCAAAGTAGACTTCAGACAGGCTGACCGGTCGCCTTCGAAGCGGCCTCGCGGCAGGACAATCGGATAATGTCAGGTTTTGCCACCATGAGGAAGATGCTCATAGTGATGGGCATCTTCCTCGTTATGATTGGAATACTTATGAACACCGGACTGAAAATCCCCTGGATCGGAAGGTTTCCGGGAGATATTTCAATCCAGCGGGAAAACTTCAGCTTTTATTTTCCCTTCACCACCTGTATTATCATCAGCATCATCCTTACCCTGCTGTTCTACCTTTTCAGGAGATAACACGGCGGTCCACGGTCCATAGTCAACAGTAGAGACAAAAAGAGGGCCTGCTCTTGACCTTTATTCTGAACCCTGTATTTCCTGTGGACTATGGACTGCGGACTCTTTTTTGACCCTGAGCCCTGACCCCTGTACCCGGTATTTGCTGTAAACTGCGAACCGTAAACTGCCCACTGCTCTATGAACCACCTCGAACTCTTCTCCCCCGCCAAGATCAACTTAAGGCTCGATATCCTGGGCAAGCGTTCTGACGGTTACCATGAAATAAGAACCGTTTTTCAAAAAATATCCCTGGGAGACGACCTGTTCCTCGACGTCATCAAAAACGGTATAGAGGTAACGTGCAACAATCCCCAGGTACCCTGCAGCGGGGCTAACCTTGCCTATGCCGCCGCACAAATGCTGGTAAGCCGTTATGCCATCAAGGACGGCATTAGGATTACCATTAAGAAGCGCATACCGGTGGCGGCAGGGCTGGGCGGGGGCAGCAGCAACGCGGCTTGCACTCTGGCCGGCATCAATCAGCTTTTCGGTTTGGGATTGAGCGATCAGGGGCTCATGGTTATGGCAAAAGAACTCGGGGCCGATGTCCCCTTCTTTCTTTTCGGCAGCAGCGCCGTCGGTACGGGAATCGGCAACGTGCTGCAGCCCCTCACCATACACCCAAAACTATGGCTGCTCCTGGTCACCCCTGAGGTGCAAATCTCCACCGCCTGGGCATATCAAAATGTGAGAAGAGAATTGACAAACGGAGCGGATAATATTACTATCCCATCCTGCATAAATGATATCGCTGAAATTATTGCCATTCTTTCCAATGACTTGGAAAAGGTGGTGCTGCCCCGCTTCCCGCTTTTGCAGGATATAAAAGACGCGCTCAGAAACAAGGGGGCGCTCGGGTGTCTCATGTCCGGAAGCGGGTCGACGGTCTTCGGCATCTTTGCCAGCGAAGAAAAAGCCAACATGGCACTGGGGCAGCTGGACATGCCCGCGGCCTGGCACCGGTGCGTGTGCAGCGGTATCGGGCCGGTTGCTGAAGAAGCAGTGGCGCCGAATTATAAGGCATGCTGAACAGTTTGTGACTCAAGGGGGGGTCGGCCGCAAATCAAATGGGTGTTTTTCAATTGCCGTCAATAATAAGCCGTTCCACTGAGGGATGGCGGAATACGTCTAGTTTCCACCGCGTCAGCACGGGTGGGGTGTCGACAAGCGGCAAGTCATAGGATTTTG
>CAYWLT010000366.1:0-1950 GCA_964459295.1 uncultured Thermodesulfobacteriota bacterium | reverse complement strand
GCGCAAAGACCGCCACCAGCGCGCCAATAATCATCACCAGGCGAATGGTATGGCTCCGGTATGACACAGTGTCTTTCTAACCTCCCTATTCCTGTGCTGGTGTATGTTCCCGCGGCTTCGCGAATCCCCTGGCCAGCCAGACAACCAGCGCCGCGATCAGCGCAAGGATAATAAGTATATTTATCACCTCAACCAGCGTGATCAGCGGCCGTTCGGCGAGTGACGGGCCAAGGTGAAATGGACCAAAAACCACTTTTTCCGCTCCCGCTCCCTGGACATGGCACTGGCCGCAATGAGTTTCGGTCAGTGGATCAGCGCCGTGTCCCACCGCTTTGGTGAAGTGACAATTAATGCATTCGGTGCGGTCAAAGGGGTTTGCCAGGTCGGATTTCCGGTGAGCGGAGATCCGGAAGAGCAGGAATTTGCTCGACAGACTGAATGTCGCCTCCATCTCCTCATGGCAGGAAAGGCAGATTGCCTTTATGTTACCCTTATAAAGTAAAGATGCGGGATTTTTCCGTGACACCATGGCATGCGGGGCATGGCAATCGGCGCAGTCCGGCTTTTGCTTTCCTTCCGGGACTTCCCCATTCCAGTGGGCGGTCTTGTAATAGCTTTCCGCCTGCTCCTCATGGCACTCGGCGCAGTTTACCTTTTGCAGCCCATCCGCCGGGTGGGTTTCCGGCTTGGCGTTGGTGTGGCAATCGCTGCAGGTAAGCCCGGCCACCTCGAAGTGCGCGTCCTTCTCCCACAACGCTTCATCCACGTACAGATTTGAAACCGCTTCCGGGAGCTTATCCGCCGCCCGTCCGTAATTCCGGTGACAGGCCAGGCACTCCTTGTTTTCGTACGCAAGGGACGGTGCCGCAGGGAAAAGGCAGAGCAGCAGCACCACTAAGGCTACTGTATACCCCTGCAAATGAGGGGAACTTTTTGAACAGCCATTCGCGCAGAATGAACCGTTCTTGAAAATGCTACTGCCGTGCGACATAAGCCCCTTCATATTGATTTGCATTTCGATTTCTACACTTGTCATGCTGTGAGACCATTCGCTCCGTTCAGGGTGTCAAAACCACGCAAATGCCTGTCGGACGAGCCGCCTTATCCTGCTGTATGCTCTTCCTTCTGCAGCGACTCCAGAACAACCTCGGTCAAATCGCGCACCTTGATGGATTCCTCCATCTCCTTGTCCTTGGTCGCGTCTTCAAGCATGGTCAGGCAAAAGGGACAGGCGGTGCCGATCATGTCCGCCTTGGTTTTCGCCGCGTCTTCAAAGCGGCTGTGGTTGATTCGCGTTCCCAGGTGCTCCTCCATCCACATGCGGCCGCCGCCGGCGCCGCAGCAGAAGCTGCGTTCGCGGTTCCGTTCCATCTCCTGCAGGGTGACGCCGGGAATGGCCATCATCACCTTCCGCGGCTGATCGTAAATGCCGTTGTACCGTCCGATGTAGCAGGAATCGTGAAAGGTCACCTTCTGATTGACCGGGTTGGCGAGCTTTAATCTGCCGTCGGCCACCAGCCGGGCGATGAACTCGGTATGGTGATAGACCTGGAAGACGCCGCCCAGCTGGGGATATTCATTCTTGATAATATTATAGCCGTCGTGACAGGGGGTCACCACCGTCTTCACGCCGTACTGCTGCAGGCCCTTCATGGTGAGAATGGCGGTGTTCGACACGCCGTAGACGGTGATGAAGTCAGGCTTCTTGCCCATGACCTCGAGCACCTGGGGCGTGGCGTCGACCGCGGTCACCTTCATCGTCACCAGCTCGGCGGTGCCGCCGGCCTTCTTGACGATCTCGGAGACGTGGTCGTGGTACTCCTTGCCGCCGGCGCTCTCGATGGAGACGGTGATCACCTTCGGCGCCTTGAGGCCGAGCTTGTCGATGTAGTAGCCGACGCCGGCCTGGGCCATCTGCTTGTAGCCGCAGAAGCCGTTGTAGACGAGCGG
>CAYWLT010000365.1:0-1964 GCA_964459295.1 uncultured Thermodesulfobacteriota bacterium | reverse complement strand
CTATTCGCGCATGGCCCGACCCTTCGACATGAATTTTCTCATGACCGCCGCGGTCATTGGCGCTCTGGTCATCGGTGAATTTGAAGAGGGCGCGATGGTGGTCTTTCTATTCTCTCTCGGCAATACTCTGCAATCCTCCACCATGGACAAGGCACGCAATGCATTGCGCGGCCTGATGGATCTTGCTCCAACGGAGGCTCATTTGAAAAAGGGGGGCCGGCTGATCACAGTCCCGGTATCCGACATCAAGATCGGTGACCTGGTCATCGTAAAGCCTGGCGAAAAGGTTCCGGTGGACGGATCGGTGGTACAGGGCACCTCGCCGGTCAATCAATCCCCCATAACCGGCGAATCCCAACCGGTTGACAAAGGCCCGGGCGACCCGCTGTTCGCAGGCTCCATAAACGGTTCAGGATCCCTTGAGGTACGGGTGGAAAAACCGGCGTCGGATTCAACCCTTTCCCGCATCATCCACCTGGTGGAAGAGGCGCAGGCGCAAAAGGCCCCCTCTCAAACCTTCGTCGATGCATTTTCACGCGTCTATACGCCGCTGGTGATTGCCTTTGCCGCGGCGGTAACCCTTGTTCCTCCGATCCTGTTGTCGGCTTCATTCAGTGATTGGTTTTACCGGGGGCTGATGCTGCTTATCATCTCCTGCCCCTGCGCGCTGGTGCTTTCCACGCCGGTGTCGATTGTTTCCGCCATTGCCTGCGCGTCGCGCAAAGGCATCCTTATCAAAGGCGGTGCCTATCTTGAAGAAATGGGTTCCATCAGCGCCATGGCCTTTGACAAAACCGGCACCCTGACCGACCGGCAATTCCGGATTACCGACATCATCGGCATCGACGGGGCAAGCCGGAGCGACATCCTCGGAGCGGCCGCCTCGCTGGAGATGAAGTCGGAACACCCCCTGGCCCGGGCCGTCGTCCGCCAGGCCCGGCGGGAAGGCGTGGCCATGCAGGAGCCGCCCGGACTCATCACCTATCCCGGCATGGGGGTACAGGCGATGCTCGCCGGTCAGCTTGCGAGCATCGGTAACCGCGCCTTCTTTCAGGAACGGGGCATTGACGTCATACCCTTTGGATCGGTGATGGAACGGCTTGAAGGCGAAGGAAAAACCGCCGTACTCATTGATCATCCCTCGGCAAGCGGCATCATCGCCCTGGCCGATACGGTGCGACCGGAGGCGGTAAGCGCCATCGACGGGCTCAGAAGGCAGGGCATCCGGCATCTGGTCATGCTCAGCGGCGATAATGAGCGGGTGGCTTCATCCATCGCCCGCGAACTGAAGATGGACGGGTATCGGGCCGGGCTGCTCCCCGGCGAAAAGGTCGAGGCGCTGCGGGAATTGCTCTTCAAATACGAAAAGGCGGCCATGGTCGGCGATGGGATCAACGACGCGCCGGCCCTGGCGGTTTCCTCGGTGGGCATCGCCATGGGGGCGGCGGGCAGCGACACCGCGCTCGAGGCTGCCGATATTGCGCTGATGTCGGATGATCTGCTCAAACTTCCCTTCCTGATGCACCTCTCCCGTCGAACCCTAGCCATCATAAAAGCCAACATCATTTTTTCGCTTATGGTTAAGGCGGCTTTCATCGTCACTGTGCTTTTGGGATGGGCCAATTTGTGGATGGCGGTCGCCGCCGACGTGGGAACCTCGCTGCTGGTAATCGTGAACGGCATGCGGCTGATGGTTACACGTTTCAACTCAACTTCTTCAAAACATTCCACTCCGCTTGAGCCGCGCCGCAAGCCGGAATGCGCCTGCAACCGCGAAAAGCAGTGAATTATTACGCAGCAGTGCTGCGGTGTATCAAAAGCTAAAAAAAGTCCTCCCCCTTGATGGGGGAGGATTAAGGTGGGGATGATACCGATATCATGTCCCCCTCACCCTAACCCTCTCCCACGTGAGACTGTGTCATAATGTCATTCTTCTATGTTGAAAAGCAAGTCTCTTTTTTACA
>CAYWLT010000364.1:0-1969 GCA_964459295.1 uncultured Thermodesulfobacteriota bacterium | reverse complement strand
CTTGGCGGCCATTTCCCTGGTGACCGCTTCGAGGTTCTTCCCCTGGCTGAACTGCTTGGTAAAAGCCGGGGTTGCGTCCGCCCGGAAGATATACGCATCCAGGCTCATGTTTGCGCCGATCCTGGTCATGCTCCCGAGCACCAGAAAGGGTGCGTCCAGCTTTTCCGAGATGGTCCGAAGGGTTGCCTCGTTGAAGGTAAGCGGCGCCCGGCCCGCCATTATGTTCCTGACCCGAGCCTGATCCACCACCTCGAGCTTCTTATCCGCGGCCAGCTGGGAGGAAAGATCCCCGGCGATGATGTCCTTGAGGGATGCCGCGCTTTCATCGCTGTAAATTTCGAAGGGCAGCACGGCTACCCGCACCGCCGCCGCCGCCGGACCGGAAGCAGCGTTCAGCAGGATTATAAGCATGATGACTGCGGTGGAAAATTGCCTGATCATTTTTTGCCTGACGCCTTTACCTCTTCGAGGATATAGAGTTTTTCCTCTTCCAGATCGATGACCATGCCCTTGCCGGTCATGTTCATTTCCGCACTGCTGAAGCTTACCGGATCCGCGGTCGAGACCTTCCTGTCGTGGGCGACATACTTGAGGGAGTCGGTGCGGATGGTGTACCCGTCGGCCGTTTCCGCCACCACGTTGCCGGCCAGGCTCACGTCCTGGGTTTCGGTGAAAAGCTCGCCGTGGTCGGCCGAGAGCTTGTATACAGCGCCTTCTTTGGAGAAAAAGCTTACGTTAATGGATGAAAGGGCGACTTTTTTATTGTCCTTTTCATATTGTGCGGTCTGGGCGAACAGCTCCCACTCCCGGCGTCCGTTCTGGTCGGTCTGTTCGTAGTGGACCTTGTCCAGCCGCATATCCACACCCGGCGGCGGCAGCCCCTCCGGCCTTTGCTGTTTCTTCGGCGAGAGGGCGTTGCGCACCAGCGGCACGGCGACCAGGATGAGGATGAGCAGGGCGACGGCAATCAGGGCGCGACGGATTCGTTTCATTGCGGTCTCGCCCGAAGGTGCTCATCTGTCGATGCGCCGGAGGCTAGGTGCACCGGGTGGAACCCCGGGGCAGCGTATATTTTTCGGTTACCTGCTCCCACTTGTTCTGGGCCTTCAGCAAGAGCTCGCACACTTCCCTCACCGCGCCTTTGCCCCCCGCCTGGCCGGTAACATAGTCGACGACCTCTTTTACCTCCGGTACCGCATCGGCGACGGCAGCGGAAAAACCGACCCTCCTCAGCACCGGGATGTCGATGATATCGTCCCCGACAAAGCAGACGTTCCTGTCCTCAATTTTTCTCTCATCGATGATGGCGCGGTACGCCGCGAGCTTGTCAATCGCCTTCTGATACACGGCGGTAATGCCGAGATCCCGCGCCCGGTGCAGCAGCACCTTTGATTCCCGGGCGGTGAGCAGCGCCACCTCCAGGCCCGCGCGCATCAAGAGCTTGAGACCGTGGCCGTCGCGCACGTTGAACGCCTTAATCTCTTCACCGCTGTCGCTGTATATTATTGTCCCGTCGGTCAGGACGCCATCGACATCGAGCAAGAGCAGGGTGATGGGTATGAGCTTTTCCCGCTCCATGGCGCTACACCACCCCCGCCCGGAGCAGGTCATGCATGTGGATGATGCCGATGGGCCTGCGGCTTCCGTCGTCATCGAGGATGAAGAGGGAGGTTATGGAAAACTCCTCCATCTTGCGGAGCGCGGCGGCGGCAAGATCGTCCCGGGAGATGGTTTTGGGCCGCGGGGTCATGATGGCGCCCGCCTGCTTGTTGAGCATGTCGTCTCCCTTTTCCAGTGCCCGGCGCAGGTCACCGTCGGTGATGATTCCCACCATCATGCCCTGCTTGTTGCAAACGCCGGTCACCCCCATCCGCTTGGAGGTCATTTCCAACAAGCCCTCCTTCATCGAGGTATCATCACCGATAAGCGGTATCTCGTTGCCCGTGTGCATCAGGTCCTCCACCCGGAG
>CAYWLT010000363.1:0-1984 GCA_964459295.1 uncultured Thermodesulfobacteriota bacterium | reverse complement strand
GAATTTTTTCGATCGCCTGATCAAGGCGGTTGAACGGGACGGCAGATAGCCGATGAGGTGAGCGATCAATAGCGCTTCAGCGCCAGGGAAAGCTCTTTTTTTACCTCATCGCGCAACGAGTCGGGTTTTACAATCTGCGCCCGGCGGCCGTAGCTCATCGCCCAGTGCTTTACCTCGGCGGTGCCGGAAACGGTAAGTGTGACGGTGATACTGCCGTCCCGGTGGTCCCTGATATTCTGGCTGGGATGCCACACCTTTTCCTTGATGTAACCCGCCACCTCCTTATCAAACCGGATAACCACGGTCACCCGGTCACCGTGCATGACGCCGAAACTCTCCCGCACGTAGTTCTCGATGGAAAAATCCGGTGGCACGTTGAAACCCTCCTTGAGCGCCTTCAGCGCCTTGATGCGCTCCACCACAAACATCCGCACCTCGTTGTGGCGGTGGCACCAGCCGATGAGAAAAAAGGTATTCTCGTAGTACCAGATTTTGTAGGGATCGATCTTCCTGACGGTAATCTTGTCCGAGTGCATGGTGTGATAGGTGATCTCCACCGTCCTGCCGTCGGCCGTCGCCTCCATCAGCTGTTCCAGCAGGTGCTTGTACCTGCCGTAGTCCTTCTGCTTCCGCTGCGCCGCGTACAGCGAGTGCTCGAGCTTGCCCAGGTGCTCCAGGGTCTTCGGGGAGATGGTTTTCCGGATTTTCTCCAGCAGTGATTCAATGGATTCATAAAAGGGGGTGCCCTTGAGCACCTTCAAAAGATCGCGGCTCAAGTAGAGGGAAAGCAGCTCGGTAATGGTGAACGGCGCGTGAGGCGCGTTCTTAAACGTGGTCAGCAGCTTCCATCGCACCTCGCCGTCAATCTCTTCGGTATAGAGGGGAAACCCCGCCCGCTCAAGCGCCGCCAGGTCCCGGCGCACCGTGCGCGCGTGGCAGCCGGCTTCCTGCGCCAGCGCCTCAATGGTAATTCCGTAATGATGGACATCAACCAGGCTTAAAACCCCCCACTGTCTGGTCAGCTGGTCCCCCCGCGGCATATCCGCCTCCTTTCAGGTCGGAAATATTGTCTTAGCAGTGGATTCAGAATACTGTAATCATGCCGTCAAGTAAAGCGAGAAGTAGGTTAATCCGGTCACATGTCCGGATTAGCTTGCTGCCGCACCCCCACTTAACGCGCCACTATTCGATTGGCAATTTTTGTCACCCCGGGTGCGCTAAATGTCACTTGTCGATTTGTGCCTCCCGAACACTTACCGGCTCCCACCGTATATCTCCTGAAATTTATTAACGTTATTTCCGCGCGGGTCACCGATCTTGTCGTGGCCCGATAATTGCTCAACATTCACAATGCGTTCTCGGCAAAGGAGCTTTGCATGTTGGGCACCCATTCAAAGATTTTGTCGGATAGTGACAGCCTCAAACTTCCGCTGCACCAGCCGTCCCGGCCTTCAGCCGTTTCCGCCGGTCCGGAATACGCCTTTTTTCGTGCCCGGAGCGCGGAAGAAAAACTGACCGCCATGCTCATCATTCTTTCCATTCTGGCGCTCATTCTCACCTTTTAAGCACACTTTTGTTTGACAAGCACCCGCCAATTTCCTATACTCTGCAGCTGCAGAAGGCTCGCAGCCAATCAATGGTTGTCGTGCTTCCTCGCTCATATATTTTCATCATCCGCACCTTTCTCGAAACAATGTACCGTAAGGAGTGCCCCCATGAAAGAAAGATATGATGTCGTAGTTGTAGGCGCGGGACCTGCTGGGCTGCTGGCCGCTCGGGCGGTTTCCGAAAACGGATTTGATGTCGCAGTCGTTGAGCGGCGTGAAAAGATGGAGACTATCGGCAGAACCTGTGGACAGTCCCTGCTCCCCCCCAACGAATACTTTTACGGGAAGCTGTTTCACTACAACCGACGTGACCACCGCTTCTGCTTTCCCATCATCGGCCTCAGTTTTTTCTCTGACGGGGTGATCAACTAACGAGA
>CAYWLT010000362.1:0-2057 GCA_964459295.1 uncultured Thermodesulfobacteriota bacterium | reverse complement strand
GTGCTCATCGGCAGGGCCTGCCGGGAAGCGGGAAAGGGCGTGCGCTTTTATGCCACGGAAACCAGGCCTTATTTTCAGGGGCGGTTGACCGCGTGGGAGCTGGCCGGGGACGGTTTTGATGTAACCATGGTACCGGACAGCGCCGTGGCCGGCCTCCTCTGTGAACATCGCTGTCAGCTGGTGATGGTCGGCTCGGACCGGGTGGCCTTGAACGGGGATATCGTCAACAAGGTTGGTACCTTTCAACTGGCGGTTGCCGCGAGAACATTCGGGGTGCCTTTCTACGCCCTGGTTCAGGAACCGGGCGGCGTGGCGCGGGGGGAAGATATCCCGGTGGAAGAGCGGGATGACAAAGAGCTGCTTGCCTACCGGGGCAAGCGGGTGTATCCTGAGGACGTCCGGGGCTACTATCCGGCATTTGATATGACCCCTGCCGCGTATATCACCCGCCTGATCACGTTCGGGGGAACCATCGAACCCCGCGAGCTTCCCCAGGCCTGGCAAAAGGTCGGCAAGGCGATGTGAGACGCGGAATAAAGAGGAGGAGCAGACAATCAAAAAGAACCTTCTGATGTATGGCGTCCCCGGAAAAGAATTTCATGAATTTTTAAAAGCGCGCTACCCGTCCGGTCAATGGGGGCTCTGGTGGGCGGAGAGCCGGCCATTCGAAACCGAGCTCAGCCAAAGACTTAATGCCTTCACCGACGGCGGCTACGAGACGGTTGTCATCGGGGACAACATGATGGGGTTCTGCATTGCCCGGAAGAAGGTCCACGCGGTTTTTGTGTTTTATCAACACGTGATCAATGAACACGCATGTTGCCAGGGGGGGGGTCTCCTGATTGCGGTTCTTGCTAAGAAACTGGGGGTCACCTGCAGCCTCTACCCCACGGATTTTGATCCCGAAAAAGCGGTCGTGGGGGATGGTCTCTGTTTTGCCGGCGGTGATATCACTCCGCCTGGAGCGAAGAGCTATATCCCCCGGGTGGAGCGGGTGGCATTGAGTTACTTCAAGGAGAGGTGGTAGGCGGGGAATGAGTTGCAGGTTATACATGTTGCAAGTTGAAGATTACCTGTGCGGGTTACGGTCGGGGAGGTGCGTTTCAAGTCAAAGATAATCAGGCAAATGTACCGAGCATCCCCCATCATTCATCCTGCATCCTGCATCGTGTAACCTGTAACTTGTCACTTGCAACCTGAAACAAGAGACTTCAAACTGCAAACCGTCAACCGCAAACTGAAAACGGGTCCCCTTATGGATACGCACCTCATGCAAAAATACCGTGAAGACATCGTCCGGGTGGGCCGGGCGGCTCATCAAAAAGGGTTGGTTGTCGGCCGGGGCGGCAACATCAGCGTGCGTCTGGGCCCTCGGGGGTTCATCTGCACCGCCCATGGTTCGGCGCTGGGATTTCTCACGCCGGCCGATTTTCTGGTGATGGACATGGAAGGGGCGGTTGTAGAAGGAGGAGGCAAACCCTCGACGGAAAGCAGTCTTCACCGGGCCATTTACCGGGAAACGGAAGCGGGCGCGGTGGTGCACCTTCATCCTCCCTATACCTCGGTGCTGGCGGTCAGGGGGATTGCAATCAAACCCATGACTTTTGAATCTTCGCTTTTTCTGGGCACGGCCATACCCGTGCTGGCGCAGGCGGGTCCCACGGTCACCAGGGTTGACGCGGTCATTGACGCTTTAAAACTCTCCAACAGCATTATTCTCAAGGATCATGGCACGGTAACGGTGGGGGAGGATCTCTGGGACGCATTCTTTCTTTCCGAGATACTGGAAGAGGCGGCCATGATGACCTGTCTGGCAAAGAGTCTTGGCGCGGCTCCCGACCAGGATAAGGACATGCTGCGGCCTGAGGGGGAAGTCCGCCGGGCGCTTCCGGTTTTTTCCCCGGAGCATATATCGCGCATGGTTGATCTGATCAATCAGGATGAGGAAGCGCAGCGCCTGGGGAAGGTGAATCATCTCACGGTGTCGTATGCCATCAAGCTTCTGGATGACGGCCGGGTGTACAACTTTCACTTTCAGGAAGGGAAGATTGCAAAGG
>CAYWLT010000361.1:0-2075 GCA_964459295.1 uncultured Thermodesulfobacteriota bacterium | reverse complement strand
GACCTCAAGGAATCATCCATCGAAGACACCCGGGAGATCCTCCTGGGGGTGCGCGGCCGGCTCGAGCGGAATTACAATGTGCGCATATCCGATGAAGCGCTGGAGACCGCGTTAGAACTCTCCCCCCGCTATCAGCATTCACTGCGCCTGCCGGACAAGCCCATAACCTGGCTCGACACCTCCTGCGTGAAGGTTGAGATCAACCGGCCCAGTGACTGCGTGCGGCCGCAGGACGTCATCGAGGTGGTCTCCCAGACGGCGCGGGTGCCGCTGGACATGGTGTACCGCGATACCACTGAACGGTTCAGCGCTATGGAGGAGGCCCTGGCGCAGCGAGTGGTGGGGCAGAAGGAGGCCATAAACTCCCTGGCCAAATATCTCCGCCTGAACAAGGGGCCGCTCAAGGAGAAGCCGGAGCGGCCGGACGGGGTGCTGCTGTTTCTGGGACCCACCGGGGTGGGCAAGACCGAGCTGGCCAAGGCGCTGGCGGAATTTCTTTTCGGCGACGAGAAAAAGATGATCCGGCTGGACATGTCCGAGTACAAGGATTCAACGGTTGCGGTGGACAAGCTCATCGGCATGCCGCGGGGAATAGTCGGGTCGGAGCGGGGCGGGGTGCTGACCAACCAGATCCGGGACAATCCCTATACCGTGCTGCTGCTGGATGAGGTGGAAAAGGCCAATCCCTATGTGCTGAATCTGTTCCTCCAGGTCTTTGATGAAGGATGGCTGACCGACGGCCGGGGCAAGCGGGTATATTTCAGCGATGCCGTGATTGTCATGACCTCCAATCTCGGCTCGGACGAGTTTAAAAATCTGACCAAGCCCATGGGCTTCCTCACCGATTCCCAGGCGGTGCTCTCGGTGAAGCGCGCGGTGATGAAAGAGGTGGAAAACACCTTTTCCCCGGAATTTCTCAACCGGATTGATGACATCATTGTCTTTTCGCCGTTGACCCGGGAAGAGGTAAAGGCGATCGCCCGGATGTATCTGGACCGGATCAACGGACAAATGAAGGCAAAGGGGAAAACGCTGACGGTCACCGGGGAGGCCCTCGACCACCTGGTGGATTGCGGGTACAGCCCGAAATACGGCGCGCGGTTTCTCAAGCGGACTATCGACGATAAGGTGAAAATTGAACTGACCCTAAAATGGAAGCAGGGAGATGAATTCCTGGTGGACCTGAGGGACGGCCGGCTCTGGGTGGAAGGCATGGAAGGCCTGGCCCTGGCATAGGGCGGACGCCCGGGTGTGCGGCCGGCGGGTTTGCCGTCGCGATGAGCGGTTCGGTGCGGGGGAGTGATCATGGCTGAAGAGCGGGAAAAAGAGGAAAAGGGGTTTGTCATAAAGGATAAGCGGCAGTTTACCGCGGATGGTGAGGCTGTCAGGGAACCGGAGGCGGTCCGGGAGGAAGCAAAGGCGGAGAATGGCTCGCATCAGCGAAAGCCGGATGAGCGGAAGGGCGGGGCCGTCCCCCTGCCGGAAGTTGATTTTGCATCCTTTGTTTTAACCCTGAGCAGTTCCGCCCTGTTTCATTTTGGCGAGTTTGCCGATCCGGCAAGCGGGAAGCGCGAGCGGAACCTGGACATGGCCAAGCAGACCATCGATATCCTCGGCGTTTTGCGGGATAAGACGCGGGGCAACTTGAGCAAGGATGAAGAGCACTTGATGGACAGCCTGCTGCACGACCTGCGCATCAAGTATGTTGAGGAATGCAAGAAGGGATAGCATTCGCGGCCGGTACGTACCATTGGATATGAATCAAAAAAAGTACCCGAAGGGGTGCTTTTTTTTGTGGCTCAAGGGGAAGGGGTTTTTTAGCCAAAACAAATTTATAAAGATTCCACGGCTCAGCTGTGGAGATGAATGACATTCCCTCTCCCCTGGCGGGAGAGGTTTACCCGCCTCTGGCGGCGCCGAAGGCGACCAGGAGTTAGGGCGAGGGGGATATAATATTGGCATCACCCCCACCTTAATCCTCCCCCATCAGAGACTGTGTCATAATGAGGAAAATCTCATGTTTGTCATTCTGAGCCCTTCACTGTGTCATTCTTCTATGTTGAAAAGCAAGTCTC
>CAYWLT010000360.1:0-2083 GCA_964459295.1 uncultured Thermodesulfobacteriota bacterium | reverse complement strand
TCAATTGACTTGCGACATGTCTTCCCGGCGCAGTTTTGTTTAACGCGGCGGTTAATTTTATAACAATCGCGGCAAATCCCAACAGTCTTTCTGACAAATCCTGTCTTTCATTCTTCATTTTTCACTTTGCACTTTTCATTTTGCAATTCCTCTAGGGAAATCTCAATGCATGTCACGTCGAACAGCTCCTCAAAATAATGCACCAGCTGTCCCTCCACCTCCTGCCTGCTCACCGCTTTCCCGAGGATTTTAGCAAGTGATGTAACGCCGCGGCCGACAATGCCGCAGGGAACAATGAATGAATAATGGCTGAGATCGGGGCAGATATTGAAAGAGAAGCCATGCATGGTGGTCCAGCTTGCTTTCACCGCGATCCCGATTGCCGCGATTTTATCACCTTCAACCCAGACGCCGGCATTGATGGAGTCTCGATAGCCGCTGATGCCGTATTCCTTCAGGACCAGGATGATCATTTCCTCGATGGATCGGATATAGCGGTGGAGGTCTTTGCCGCGGTCCTTCAGGCTGATGATGGGATATCCCACCAGCTGGCCGGGACCGTGGTAGGTTATATCTCCGCCGCGATTGGTCTGGTGGACGCTGATTCCCTTTTTTTCCAGCGACTGCGGGGAAGCCAGGAGGTTCCGGCGCGTTGCCTCCCGGGTGACGGTGAATACCGGCGGGTGTTCAAGCAGGATGAGCGTGTCCGGAATGGCGTCGCGCGAGCGCAGCTCAACCAGCTTTTTTTGCAGCTCCAGCGCCTGCTGATAGGGAACGGTATCGAGCTTGAGAATCCAGGCTTCTTGTTTCAAGTGACGGTATCCCGTTGGAAAAGCGGATCAGGGAAAGAGTGGCGCACCCTGAACAATCTCGTGTAGTGCGTCATTGATTCCTTTATTAATAGGTGGTACATGGGGAGGGGGCTTTTATAGCCACAACACATGCGTCTGAACCGGTCGAACGTCAGTGTCTATATAACTTGATTCGGACAGACCCCATGGCAACAGCCGGTATCGAAGTCTCATGAAGCTGCCTGCATTCGGTTCAAGTCGAAGGCACGGGGTCGTGATGTAAGCTGCCCAAAACATTGTTGTGGCTATAAAAGCCCCCTCCCCGTGAACCACAGATCCTCCCTTACGCTACGGAATTCGCCACGCAAAGGAGCCTTTCATACGTAAAGAAGTGTTGGACACACTATAAGAGCGGGCTTATGAGCGGAGCGCCTGCTGCAGGAACGAGCCGGCCATGAAAGAGCTTCGCACCAGCCGGCCGGAGAAGACGGCTTTAAATCCCATCCGCTCGCCTGCTTCACGGTACCGGTCAAATTCCTCTTCCTCAACCCGGCGGATAATCGGGTGGTGCTTGAAAGACGGCCGCAGATACTGGCCGATGGTGAGAAGATCACAGCCGCACTGCCTGAGATCGGCCATGACCGAGAGGACCTCATCCTCGGTCTCGCCGAGACCCACCATCAGGCCTGACTTGGAGAAGCAGGACACCGGATGCTCTTTCACCTCCCGCAACAGATTGAGAGAGCGCTGATAGTCGGCCTGCGGCCGCACCCGCGGGTAGAGCCGGGGAACCGTTTCAATGTTGTGGTTCAGGACATGGGGGCGGCTGTCGAGCACCGAGAAGAGCGCCGGACGGGAGCCCCTGAAATCGGGGATGAGGACCTCTACCATGACATCCGGGTCGGCGTTCCGGATTTCTTCAATGGCGGCGAAAAACTGTGAGGCGCCACCGTCGGGCAGGTCGTCCCGGGTTACCGAGGTGAGCACCGCGTGTCTGATCTTCATGGCGCTCACCGCCCGGCTGATGCGCAGCGGTTCTTCAGGATCGGGAGGCCCGGGCCTGCCGTGGTCAACCGCGCAGAAACTGCAGTTCCTGGTGCAGGTGGTGCCGAGCAGGAGAAAGGTCGCGGTGCCCCGGGCGAAACACGTCCCCTGGTTCGGACACTGCGCGCTTTCACAAACCGTGTTCAGGCGCATGCGCCCCAGCAAGTCCCGTGTCTGCGCATACACTGCGGGATTCGGGGCGCATTTTTTTACCCAGCGATCGTTCTTGGTTTTCATTTGGCAAGCAG
>CAYWLT010000359.1:0-2099 GCA_964459295.1 uncultured Thermodesulfobacteriota bacterium | reverse complement strand
ACACAGGAAGCGGCGCAGACTGATAAAGCCTGCCGATTAGCATGTGGCTCAAGGGTAGGGGCTTTTGACGCCACAACACAATTATTCGGATCCCGTAGAACGGCAGCATCTCTCTAACTCGGTCCGACAGACCCGCATGGCAACAGCCCGTATCGAAGTCTCTGCAAGGCTGCCTGCTTTCGGTTTAAGGCGTAAGGCACCGGGTCGTTCCGTAAGCATAAAGACACATGGTTGTGGCGTCAAAAGCCCCTACCCTTGAGCCACAGATGCTTGTTTTTCAACAGTCTGTTGGTATTCCACCACGGCACATCCTGACACCGTATGAAGCACACCCCTGCCGCGCCGCCGGCGCATCATCCGAATACGATCGACTACCGCAGCGAACTCAACGCCGAGCAGCTGGAGGTGGTGATGAGCGACGCCAGCCCGCTTCTGGTCATCGCCGGGGCGGGCAGCGGCAAGACCCGGACCCTGACCTATCGCGTCGCGCGCCTCATCGAGTCCGGCACCCCTCCCGGCGCCATCCTGCTGCTTACCTTTACCAACAAGGCGGCGAAGGAGATGCTCGGCCGGGTAGAGGGGCTGATCAATCTGAACATCGCCACGCTCTGGGGGGGGACCTTTCACCATGTTGCCAACCGCATTTTAAGAAGCCGGGCCGGCCTTATCGGCTATGACTCCTCCTTTACCATTCTCGACCGGGATGACTCGCGGGACCTGCTGAACAGCTGCATAGCCGACCTCGGCCTTAAGGGCAAGGACCGGAGATTTCCCCGGAGCGCGGTGATCCAGGAGATGATCAGCCTCGCGGTCAACACCCGCACCTCCCTTCCGAACCTGATTGACGGCCGCTACCCCTTTTTTCTTGACGCGACCGACGCCATCCAGTCGGTGGCGCATCACTACCGCCGGCGCAAGCAGAAAGAGATGCTGATGGATTTTGACGACCTGCTGCTCAACTGCCTCACCCTGCTCGCCGAACACGAAGCGGTGCGTGACTACTACGCGGGGAAATTTCAGCACATCCTGGTCGACGAGTACCAGGACACCAACCGCATCCAGGCGGAGATGATCGATCTGCTCTCATCGGGGGGCGGCAGCATCATGGTGGTGGGGGATGACTCGCAGAGCATCTACAGTTTCCGGGGCGCCCACTTCGCCAACATCCTCGACTTCCCCAAGCGCTATCCGGGCGCCCATCTGTTCAAGCTCCAGACCAACTACCGCAGCACCCCGGAAATACTGGGGCTGGCCAACGCCAGCATCGTCAACAACCAGTACCAGTTTCATAAAAAGCTGCAGGCGACCAGGGAGAGCGGGCCCAGCCCCATCGCGGTTCCCTGCGACTCGGCGCAGCAGCAGTCGGAGTTTGTGGTGCAGCGCATCCGTGAACTCAGGGACGAGGGCAGGCCGCTCAACGAACTGGCGGTGCTCTACCGGGCGCACTACCACAGCATGGAACTCCAGATGGAGCTGACCCGGTGCGGCGTGCCCTTTGAAGTGCGCTCCGGCCTGCGCTTTTTCGAGCAGGCCCATATAAAAGACATCACCAGCTATGTCAAGGTGATCGTGAACCCTTATGACGAACCGGCGTGGAAGCGCATTAGCAAGATGCTCCCAAAAATCGGCAATGCCCGGGCGGAAAAAATCTGGAGCGCCCTTGCACGCTCCGGGGATCCGCTGGGGCACCTGCAGAGCGATGAGATCGAGAGCCTCATTCCCAAACCCTGCCGGAAGGACTGGCATGAGCGCGCCGCCCTGCTGCGGCGCCTGAACACCCCCGACCAACGCGGGGCGCCGGCGGAGATGCTGCAAACCGTGCTGCGGGAGGAGTACGAGGACTATCTCATGGCCCACTACCCCGAATCACCGGCACGGCTGGAGGACATAAACCGGCTGCGCGATTTTTCCCGGCAGTTCGCCTCGGCGGAGGAGTTCTTGAGCGAGCTGGCCCTGCTGACCAGCGTGTCGGTCGAGGATGCGGCGGGCGACGATCCGGCAAGCGAGCGGGTAAAGCTCACCACCATCCACCAGGCGAAGGGCCTGGAGTGGGATGTGGTGTTTATCATCTGGCTGGTGGAGGGAAGATTCCCCTCGCA
>CAYWLT010000358.1:0-2105 GCA_964459295.1 uncultured Thermodesulfobacteriota bacterium | reverse complement strand
GAGCTGTTCGGGGAAATCTATGATGAGTTTGATTAGCTGGCAGGCTGTTGAAAAACACCCATCTGCTGCGTTACGCTCATCCTTCGTCATTGCAGCGCACTCACATGCACGCCTCACTCCTCAGGATTTCGCGTGCCTTGCATCTGGATGTTTTTGAACAGCCTGAAACATTGCTTTTGAATAACCCGCTCATTATAAAAACGCGCTATGGACGCTGCGTTGTATCTCACCATCTGTGCCGTGTGCCTCGCCGCCGAAATATTTTTTTCCGGCTCCGAGATCTCGCTGCTGGCGGCCAGCCCCAAAAAAATTAAAAAATCGCCGGGCAGCCGGCCGGGGCGCGCCGGACTGACGCTGAAGCTGCTGCAAAACCGCGAGCGCATGCTGGCCACCACCCTGTTCGGCACCAACCTTTCGGTGGTAACCAACGCCACCCTGCTCACATCGTACTTCCTCACCCTCTTCCCCGAGCAGGGCGAGCTGTATGCGGTGATAGTGCTCTCCCCGCTCCTGCTCATCTTCGGCGAGATCATCCCCAAGATCCTCTTCCAGCAGTATGCCAACGCCATCGCGCCCGTGGTATCCTATCCCATCTGGCTGGCCTCCTGCATTTTTTACCCCCTGGTGTTTCTGGTAACCAGGATAAGCAATTTCGTTCTCCACATCACCGGGGCGCGAAAATCTCATCACATACCCTTCGTCACCCGCGAGGAACTGCGGCTGATTGTTAAAATGAGCAAGGGCGGCAGCGATCTGACCGCCGAAGAGGTGACCATGATCGAACGCCTCTTTGATTTTTCCCACACCGTGGTCAAAGAGGCAATGATCCCGCTGGTCGACATATCCACCATCGAAGACACCGCCACGGTCGGGGAGGCAATTGCCTTTTTGGAAGCAAAGAGATATTCACGCATCCCGGTGTATCATGAGCGGATCGACAACTTGATCGGCATCATCAACAGCTTTGACCTGCTGGAAAACCTGCCGCTGGATCAATCCATCCGCCCCCTGATACGCCGCGCCCCCTACGTGCCTGAAACCAAGCCGATTGACGGCCTCTTTATCGAAATGCAGAAAAAGAGGAGCCACCTCTCCATCGTGGTCGATGAATACGGCGGCGCCGTCGGCATCATCACCATCGAAGACATCCTCGAAGAAATCGTGGGCGAAATTCAGGATGAATATGACACCGAACCGCCGCTTTGCCGCAAGATGGGGAAGAACAAGTACATCGTCCGCTCCCGCATGGAAAAAGAGCAGCTTGAGGAGATATTTTCCATTACCCTGCCCGAAGGGGACTTTGAAACTGTGGGGGGCTTTCTTCTGGAACAGCTCGGTCACATACCGCAGCCGGGCGAGGTGCTTAAATATAACAACCTGTCATTTACCATTCTGAGTTCCGATGAGCGCTCGATTGGCGAGGTAGGCATTACCGTGGAACGGCCAAAACCACCGTCCTAAGGTGGGAAAACCGGGGGCGTAATCGAGGGAAGAATAGCAGCCGGCACCAGAATTCAGAGCTCAGGAGTCAGAAGTCAGCATCAAGTATCAAGGTGAGTGGTACAGGTTGCAGGTTGCGGGTTGCAGGTTAGAAAACCTCCTCCAGTATTCAGTATCCAGTATCAGGGGCACCTCTATGAAAAAATTTCTGAACACCATCTTTTTTGTCACTGCCATTCTTTTCTTCGTTATATTCGCCCTGTCAAACACCCAGACCATCCAACTCAGCTTTTTACAGTATCAGCTGCAGCCCATTCCCATCTCGCTTTTGATTCTCGTATCCTTTCTGGCCGGACTCGTCCTGGGCAGCCTGCTCAATCTGCTGGACCGGATGTCCCTCAAACGACAGGTGAAGCGGCTTAAAAAGGAACTTAATCAAAAGGACGAACAACCCAAACCAAAGGACAGCCCGCCACCCTCGCCGACCGGCGATACCCCACAAGGGAATTATAAAACCGTGTAGCCGCAGGCTTAAGCCTGCGGTCAAAGTGAATTACCCCGCAGCAGAGCTAAGGGGACATCAAAAAACTAAAAATATCTCCTCCCCCTCGAGAGACTGTGTCATAATGTCATTCTGAGGCTGCAGCCGAAGAATCTCCATTTTC
>CAYWLT010000357.1:0-2106 GCA_964459295.1 uncultured Thermodesulfobacteriota bacterium | reverse complement strand
AATCCTCCTCCCCCTTTTCCGGTATGGTGACCACGGTGTGGTTGTGGACGGCTACCAGGTCGTTGAAACCGGCCGACTTGAGGCTCTCAATGGTTCCCTCAAGCTGCCAGGGGGTGGTATTCACCCCGGGGAAGACATTATGCCAGGTGATGTTGTCCTTCAAGATGGTTTTTGCCGACGGATCGAGGGCGCTTTTCAATCCCGCGAGCTCGCAGAGCCTTTCGTAGTCGGAGACCACGCTCTCCGGTTTGGTTCTCAGAATGGCCACTTTTGCTTTTGCCATGCGGACTCCTTGCTGTTGGTCATCGCATTGTGCTTGTACGCGGAACCAGTATATAGGGTTAATGAATCGGTGTCAAGATGCCCGCTTCCGGCATGGAATGACGGAGCGTACAATCGTCATGCATGAAGCGCGGGCACCATTGCATGGTTCCCTCTCGGGTCCGCGGCCGCATCACAAAAAAACCCGGTACCGATGCGGGTACCGGGCTACGCATTCATTATGCCTGATGCGCGGAAGCTATTTGGATGGAAGAATAGCGTCTTTGCAGGCCTTGGCCACGCGGAACTTCACCACGGTTTTGGCCTTGATCATGATCTCTTCGCCGGTCGCCGGATTTCTGCCTTTGCGGGCCTTCCGCTTTACCAGCACCAGTTTGCCCATGCCGGGCATGGTGAAAACGCCCTTCTTCTTTGTTTCCTGATAGGCGACGGTTATCAGCGTGTCAAGAAATCCATTGATATCGCTTTTTTTGACGTCCAGCTTTTCGGCAAGCTCGGTTACCAGCTGTGCCTTGGTCATGGGTTTTGTCTTGGCTGCCATAAGGTAATCCCTCCGTCATGATTTGTTGGTTTGATGTATGAACGTGCACCGGATTTGCGGCACATTATAATTATGGCAGGGAAATATAGCAATAAAAATCTTGCCGGGAGTACATTTTTCAGGCGCCGGCGGGTCCCCTTAAGCCACTGTCCTCCTCAAACCGGGGGGTACCCTCGAAGTCGAAGGCACCGGGTCGTATCGTAAGCCGCCAAACAAATTGTTGTGGTTTACCCTGCCCTCCCGCTTCAGTTTCCAGTGAGCTTTGTCTGGTCGGGCAGGGCATCCCTTGCGTCAGATATTTAGTTGACTTGCGCATGGAAAAGTGATTGTCTACCATCAGTAAGACGGTTTGCCAGATCAGGAGGGGCACGCATGGGATTCACCTGCGGCATTGTGGGATTGCCGAATGTTGGCAAATCGACGATTTTTAACGCGCTCGCCTCGGCGCGCGTGCCCGCCTCAAGCTATCCGTTCTGCACCATCGACTGCAACAAGGGAACCGTCGCCGTTCCGGACAGGCGGCTGCAGACCATCGCGGCGATGATCAAACCGCCCGCGGTTACCCCGACCACCATAGAATTTGTTGACATTGCCGGTCTGGTGAAAGGCGCCAGCCGGGGAGAAGGTCTGGGGAACCAGTTTTTGGGGCACATCCGCGCGGTGGACGCCATTGCCCACGTGGTCCGCTGTTTTAAGAAGCAGGATGTTTCTCACCTCTACGGTGATCTGGATCCGGGGCGGGACATGGAGATTGTCGCCACCGAACTGCTGCTGGCCGATTTGCAGACGGTGGAGAAGCGAACGGAAAAGGCGGCAAAGCTCCTGCGGGTTGGCGACAAGAAAGCGGAGGAGGAAATGGCCGTCTACCGCAAGGCGCAGTCAGGCCTGGAGCAGGGAATGGCGGTGAGAACCATGGAGTGGGAACAGAAAGAGCGGGGTATGTTGAAAGAGCTCTCGCTCCTGACCGCCAAGCCGCTTCTGTACGTGGCCAATGTGGATGAGGAGGATTTCCGGGCCAAGAGTTGCTCGGCCGTGGTTGAAGAGAGGGCACGCCGGGAAAAAGCGGGGTATGTTGTCATCTGCGGTGATCTGGAGTCCGAGATCGCACGGCTTGAAAGCGAGGAGGAACGGAAGGAATTCATGGTGGACCTGGGGCTCGCCGAATCGGGACTGGAGCAGCTGGTCAGGACCGGCTACCGCATGCTGGACCTGGTTACTTTTTATACCACGGTGGGCACCGAGCTGCGGGCATGGACGGTGGCGCGGGGGACCATGGCGCCCCA
>CAYWLT010000356.1:0-2120 GCA_964459295.1 uncultured Thermodesulfobacteriota bacterium | reverse complement strand
GAGATTCTTCGCTCCGCTCAGAATGACCGGCGAAGGGTTCAGAATGACAAACATGGAAATTTTTCCATTATGACACAGTCTCGCTGGGGAGAGGGTTAGGGGCAGGTTAAGTCTATTTTCGAAACAAAGAATTTCACCCTATGGCGTCCGGTGTGCAGCACCGTCTAACGCATCTTCCGCCGCATCATGGGGAGAATCACCATGCCCAGGGATATAAATGCCAGAGCGAACCAGCCTAAATAGGGCGGCAGATAAAAAGAAAGTAAGAAGGTATGGGCCAGCCGCTTGAATATATTACCTGCCGGCACGCCATTTTGAGTGACCAGGGCGACTTTTTTCAGGGTTTTGCCATTAAGGGAAATCACCCCCTCGCCCATGACCTGCCCCGGGGAGACCGGGGCGTAAATGCGTTCAGGAATTGTCTTGGTAAAGCTGAGGTGCGGCGCGTCTCCGGCGGCAACCGTAATAATGCCGGATTCGCTTGCAATGAGGGCAACCTGGTTCTCGGTTCCCCTCCATACGCGTATGGTGGCGATGGGCTCCTGCGCCTTAAAGATGGTGGCGGTGGAAAAATTTTTGAACCCGTAATTGAGCAGCTTCAGCGCTTCGTTTTCCCGGGTGAACCGGTTTTTAGCCCCCATCACCACCGAAATGAAACGCTGGCCGGTCCGCTGCGCCGTTGCCACCAGGTGAAAGCCTTCCTCGTTGCTGATCCATCCGGTCTT
Organism: uncultured Thermodesulfobacteriota bacterium; assembly: GCA_964459295.1. Taxonomy (GTDB): domain Bacteria; phylum Desulfobacterota; class WTBG01; order WTBG01; family WTBG01; genus CAZWCD01. The sequence goes on along the minus strand of CAYWLT010000356.1, from coordinate 1,395 downwards.
CAGCCCGTCAACCCCCTCGTTGAGGAGCAGCAGGCCGTTGCGGTTGGGCTGGGTTATTCCGCCGAAGGTAAAGGTGGTGATGGAGTGGATGGGCAGGGCTTCCGGGTGATCAATCAGGTAGTGATAGGCGAGGGTGGCGATATCGGCGGCGGTGCTGTACTGACCCTCTGCCGGCAGCCCGCTCACGTTGACGAAATTGGTGTTGTTCAAGCCCAGCCGCCGGGCTTTTTCGTTCATCTTGGGGACGAAGGCTTCTTCCATGCCGGCGATGTGTTCGGCCACCGCGATGCAGGCGTCATTTCCGGAAACCGAGGCAATGCCTTGCAGGAGCGTCAGCAGCTCCACCCGCGTTCCCACCTGCACGAACATTTTTGAGCCCTGGGTGGCCCAGGCCTTTTTGCTGATGAGCACGGCATCGTCCAGCTTGATCAGCCCCATTTTTATGGTATCATAGGCGATGTACAGGGTCATGAGCTTGACCAGGCTTGCCGGCGCCATCCGTTCCCCGGCGTTCTGTTCAAAAAGCGTCTGGCCCGAGAGCGCGTCGATCAGCACGACAGAGGTGGCATCAATTTTAAACTGCGGAAGCGCAACCCCCACTGCCTGCCCGGCCGGCGGGGCGGGGTCGGCGGCCAGGGCCGGGCCGCCGCCGCACAAACCGGCACCGCAGAGCAATAAAGCCGCGATGATGATTAGTGTCCGTGCCTGTTTACCCATCGTTACCTTTCCTCGGTTTTCATGAAACTGATCCGGTAAGCCGGCGTGCCGCGTCTGCGAACACACCGAAAAATTTCGGATTATTGTATAAGACAAATTGCTTTAGTCAAGCAAAAAGGTTTTCAGACCGCCAGCGTCGCGGCGCGGTAGGCCGGGCCTTGCCCGCGCGGGGAAATTAATTGACAGCCCGTATGCCCGATGATACAACATGAGCTATATGGAGAGCGTGAACCGTACAGCTGATCACTTGCGGAGCATGACAGAATGACCCAGGGACGGTGCCCGAGGGTTTTTTTTTAGCAGGCTGTTGAAAAACACCCATCTGCTGCGTTACGCTCATCCTTCGTCATTGCCTGGCTGAGCGCTCGGTCAAACCCGCGTACCGGCATGTACGCCACATTCCTCGGGATTTCGCGTGCCGTGCATCCGGATGTTTTTGAACAGCCTGAACGTTTTTTCAATAACCTGTTAGCAAAGGCCGAGTAAGGAGGCACCCATGAAGCGCTTTCGAGAATATCCGGTCGTGCACCATACGCTCGTGTGCCGCGCCGCGGCGAAGCTGAGCGCCCTGACGGCGCTTGGGTTCATCCTGTGCCTTGCCGCGGGCATTTCGCCGACTCGGGCCGCCGACGCGCCGGGCGGGGAAGGCGCCACGGCGCTGTCGCTGGAGCGGTGCAT
>CAYWLT010000355.1:0-2163 GCA_964459295.1 uncultured Thermodesulfobacteriota bacterium | reverse complement strand
GGGAAAGCGCGATTCTTGCATGGATAATGGCTACAGCATCCTTTGTGTCCCTTCTTTACACAGGGAGGAAACGCCATGCAGGGTCATGCAATGCCGGATCAGCCCGTTTGCCGGGTGCGGGAATACGCGACCGGTGAAGTAATTGCGGCGGAAGGGGAAGATAGGGAGACCTTTTATGTTATTTTACAGGGATCGGTTGAGCTATTGCAGCATGGCAAAAGCATACGGGTGCTGGAGGCCGGGGATGTCTTCGGGCTGGAGCGCATCTTTTTGAAAAGACCGCTGACCACCACTTCGCGGGCACTGAGTCCGGCGCGCATTGCGGTCTATAAGGGAAACGCCATCGGGCAGATTGCGGCAGCCCGGTCCCAGGTAATTAACGCCATTATAGTATCACTTTTGAACCAGCTGGAACAGACGACGCAGATCGCGGGTGAGTATTTGCCGCCCGCGTTTATGCTGGATTTCAACCAGAACCTGTATCAGGAGGGGGAGGTCATCATCGAGGAAGGCACGTCAGGGAATGATATTTTCATGCTCGTGGAAAGCGAAAACGGCCTGCTGGTAACCCGGCAGGGCAAAGAAGTAGGGCGCATCTCACGACCGGGGGAATACTTCGGGGAAATGAGCGGCCTGCTCGGGGAAAAGCGCACCGCAACCGTTCGTTCGCTGGGCACAAGCCTGGTGCAGCGCTTTCCCGGGGAAGACCTGGATGCCACGCTTATGGCCTATCCTTGCCTGGCCAGGTGGATGATCGACATCCTCGCCTCCCGCCTTCTTGCCGCCAACCGGAGAATTGTCGGGCTTACCGATAAAACCCTCCCGTCGTAAGCGGTAAAACATTACCACTTGAACGCATTCACAACCTGTGATACATTTCGTCAGCACGTGAGCAGGATGTGAAGTATGTTTTTAACTACCAACCATCCTTTTAAGATTCTTACCCAATACCAAAGGGTAATCCATATACCCGTTTTCAGGTTGGCTTAATTGAAGGGAACTTCTCATCATTCATTTTCTGGTCATTCCCCCACCTGATCGGGGGATCCATATAGTTGATATTTATGGATTCCCGCTGGAGTTTACCCCGCACTTGATGCGGGGCGGAAATGACAGGCTGAGGCCGTAAGGTGAATTTTTAGATGTGCCCATAAAATGGAGGGTCACGCACTGTCGTGGCCGCGTATAATAAGCGGGCGCAACGGAGAGCGTCCCTCCACATCGCTTATTTTTTAAATTTTTTAAATGTAAAACCAAATGTCCCCCACGGTCTTCATCAAAACCTACGGCTGCCAGATGAATGTGTATGACACGGAGCGGATCGCGGGACTGCTCCGGGGATGCGGCTATGAGATGACCGCGAATGTTGCAGCGGCCGATGTGATCCTGCTCAACACCTGCAGTATTCGCGAGAAGCCGGAGCACAAGATATACAGCATCCTGGGCAGGCTGAAAGGGTACAAGGATGCCAACCCCTCGCTCATTCTCGGGGTGGGAGGCTGCGTCGCCCAGCAGGAAGGCGAGCGGCTCTTTGAAAAGGCGCCCTACATGGACCTGGTATTCGGCACGCACACCATTGACCGGCTCCCCGAATTGATCCGGCAGGCGGCAATGCAACGGGAGAAGGTCTGCCAAACCGCCATGCAGGAGGACGGATACAGCGACGAAGGGGTGTGCCGCTGCGTCTCCCCCGGCGTATCGGCATACGTGAGCATCATTCGCGGCTGCAACAATTATTGCTCCTACTGCGTGGTTCCCTATGTGCGCGGCAGGGAACGGAGCCGCCCCCCGGAAGATATTATCGCCGAGGTCGAGCACCTGGTGCGACTGGGGGTGAAGGAAGTCACCCTGCTGGGGCAGAACGTCAATTCCTACGGAAAGGATACCGGCACACCGGGGAGCTTCCCCCGTCTGTTGCAAGCGGTGAATGAAGTTGCCGGCATTGAGCGGATTCGCTTTATCACCTCCCATCCCAAGGATCTGGGGGATGATCTGATCCGCTGCTTCGGTGAGCTGGAAAAGCTCTGCGGGCATATTCATCTTCCGGTGCAATCCGGTTCGGACACAATTTTGCGGCTGATGAACCGGGCATACACTCGTTATGATTATCTGGCGAAGGTGGAACGGCTGCGCCGGACATGCCCCGCGATCGGCATTACCTCG
>CAYWLT010000354.1:0-2166 GCA_964459295.1 uncultured Thermodesulfobacteriota bacterium | reverse complement strand
TAAGTCCTGAATTTCACTGTAGGCACAATCTGGCTTTTTTTTTGATAATCAGGGATTAGAATAAAATATTAATGGACGCATATTCCTCTTTTTTATCAAGTTTATAAGAGATGGGTTCCCGCCGCTTTTACCCGTCTCAAAAAAAACTTGATTACATATATAATTTATGCTAATAATACTAAAAGATAAAAAAAGCGCTATGCCGATCATTTCAGCGGGGGGGAATATATGAAAAAAGTTCCGCTTGCACAAAAGGAAATTTTAAAAACCCGTGAGGCGGCGGAGTTGCTCAAGGTTACCACGCAAACCATAAAAAACTATATCTATTCCGGCAAATTAAAAGCCCTGAAAACTCCCGGCGGCCATCACCGCATCCGGCGCTCCGACCTGAAGGAGATCGGTTTTATTGAGGATCTGCCCGGTGATGAAGGAAGGCTGGGCAGGGAGGAGCTTTACCAGATCTACAAGGATCTTCTCGGATCGTATATAGCAACCATCAAGGTTATATTAAAAGCGCTGGACGCACGAGACGTCATTGCCACCGGACATTCCCAGCGGGTAGCCGACTACAGCAACCGGATGGCGGACAAGATCGGCTTATCCCCCACGGAAAAGCGCAACCTCGAACTGGCCGCCCTTTTGCACGATGTCGGGAAAATCGGTATCAGTGAATATATATTGGGCAAACCGGGGAAATTAACCGATCAGGAGCTGTTCATGGTCAAAAAGCATCCGGAAATCGGGCAGCAGATTCTAGAGGGGATTGATTTTCTGAAGCCGGCCATTGCCGCCATCAGGCACCACCACGAACGCTTCGACGGGAAGGGTTATCCGGACGGTCTGGCAGGCAGCAACATACCGCTGCCGGCGAGAATCATCTCTACCGCGGAAACCTACGATTTTTTAAGCTCCGACCTCTCCTACCGCAAGGCCCTCTCAAGGCAGGAGGTGCTTGACGAAATGAGGAATGCCTCCGGCAGCCAGCTCGACCCCGAGATTGTCAGCACCTTGCTGGAAACGGTTCACTAGCCGGCGCTAGCGCATCATGGCCTTGAACATTTCCTCGTTTAAGATCTTCACCCCCAGCGCCTTGGCCTTATCCAGTTTTGATCCAGGATCGGCGCCGGCAACAAGGTAAGTTGTTTTTTCGCTTACCGCTGTGGTTACCTTCCCTCCCCTTTCCTCCGCCAGCCGTGCCGCTTCCTGCCGCGTATAATCCCGCAACGTTCCGGTAAAGACAAAGGTCATTCCCGTCAGAGCCGAACCCGATTGCTGTCCGGCTGCGGCAAAACTGACCCCCGCCTTTTGCAATCGCACGATGGTAGCTCGATTGTCCGGCTGCTGAAAAAAACGTACCACGCTGCCTGCCACCTCGGTCCCGATCTCCTTTATCCGCAACAGGGACTCGACGTCCGCATTCATCAGCTTCTCCATGCTTCCCAGGTGCTTCACCATCAGTTTTGCGGTATGTTCCCCGACATGCCGGATTCCCAGGGCATAGACAAGCCGCTCCAGGCCGGCCTGTTTGCTCTTTTCAATGGCGCTAATAATATTGCGCGCCGATCGGTCGGCCATGCGTTCCAGGGAGATAATATCCTCCCTCCGCACATAATAAAGGTCGGCGGCGTCCCTGACCAATTCCCGATCCACCAGCTGACTGATCAGCTTCTCTCCGAGACCATCAATGTCCATGGCGTTTTTGGAAGCGAAATGCCGGAGCGCCTCCTTCAGCTTCGCCGGGCAGGAAAATCCCAGGCAGCGGTGCGCCGCTTCGTCATCCGCCTTATACACCCGGGCATTGCACACCGGGCAGCGGGAGGGCATGGAAAACTTCCGTTCCTTCCCGGTTCGTTTCGACTCAATCACCTCTACCACCTGGGGGATCACATCCCCAGCGCGCTGCACGATCACCGTGTCGCCGATGCGGATATCCTTGCCGTCTATCTCATCCTGATTGTGGAGGGTCGCGCGGGTTACCTCGACGCCGCCGACTTTCACCGGATTCATGATCGCCACCGGGGTCAGCACACCGGTTCTACCCACCTGCACGACAATATCCCGGATGACCGTTGTTTCCTGTCGGGCGGCAAATTTGTAGGCAACCGCCCAGCGCGGGCTTCGCGAAATGGTCCCGACACGGTTTTGCAGGCCGCAATCGTTGATCTT
>CAYWLT010000353.1:0-2214 GCA_964459295.1 uncultured Thermodesulfobacteriota bacterium | reverse complement strand
GGTAATCATGATAATGAAGCGTATTTATCGGTTGGTAATGCGCAAGGGTATGGTTATGATTTCGCTTTTCTCCAGAAAATGGGCGGTTGGGTTGATCGTTTTTTGTCTTGCCATCCTGTTCTATCTGCCCGCCCTGAGAAACGACTTTGTTAATTGGGATGATGACATATATGTGTATGACAACCCTGCCATCAGAACGCTTGACATAAAAGCGGTGGCCTGGATGTTCACGACGTCTCGGGCAACCAACTGGCATCCGCTCACCTGGATGAGCCATAGTGTGGACTGTGCCCTGTGGGGGCTCAACCCGTTTGGCCATCATCTCACCAACATGGTAGTGCATGGCTTAAACACGTTGATGGTCTTCCTGCTGATTCTGCAGCTTTTGCGGGCGGCGCGCAAACCATCCGGTGAATTTGTGCCGGATGGGGCGGGGGCGATACGTACCGCCGGTATTACCGCCCTGCTCTTTGGGTTGCATCCCCTGCACGTTGAATCCGTGGCATGGGTGTCGGAGCGCAAGGATCTTCTCTGCGCCTTCTTTGTCCTTCTGAGCGTTAGGGCTTACGTCGCTTATGCGGCGGCACCTGGCGGAGGAAGAAAGCGGTTCGGGTTCACTGTCTGCGTTGTTTGCGCCGCTCTTGCCCTCATGGCAAAACCCATGGCCGTGAGCATTCCCCTCGTCCTGCTCGTGATTGACGCATATCCGCTGCGGCGTTTCAGCGGCGGGGCAGGGAAAACCTCGCGCGTTCTGCTTGAGAAAATCCCCTTTGCGGTGATGAGCGCGGCTTCCACCCTGCTCACCCTCCGGGCGGCGCAGGCCGGGAAGTCCATCTGCAGCGTTGACGTTCTTCCCCTGCAGGCGCGCTTGCTCAACGGCATGCACTCGTTGGCCTTCTATCTGCAAAAGATGCTTGTGCCGGGCGGATTGAGTCCCCTCTATCTCTATCCGCATCCTTCCACCATCCGGTGGTCCGATGGACGCTACCTGGTATCAATTATGGTAATCGTGCTCATTACTGCCGGTTGCTGGGGGCTGAGCCGGCGGGGAAAGCACCTCTTGAGCGCCGTCTGGGCATATTATCTGGCAACCCTGCTGCCGGTGATCGGGGTGGTTCAGGTCGGGATACAGGCGGCGGCGGACCGCTATACCTATCTGCCGAGCATCAGCATTTTTCTGCTTGCGGGAGTGGGGGTGTCCTGGTCCTGGAATGGAGCCGCACTGACACGCTATCCGCGGTTTTGGAGGGGGAGTATCGTGGCGGCCCTGTGCTTAGTCTTCGCTGCGCTCGGGATGCTTACCATAAGGCAAATCGGCGTGTGGCAAACCCCGGAGCGCTTTTGGAACTATGTGGTTGAGCATGCCCCGGTAAAAAACCCTTTGGCGTATAATAATCTCGGCAACGCGGTGGCGCGTGCCGGAAGGCTTGGGGAGGCGATTGCAGCTTATGAACAAGCGCTCGCGGTGATGCCCAATAATCTCGATGCCCTCAACAACCTGGGGATTGTCTATGCCAGAAGCGGCGATGTGGATGGGGCTATCGCCCAATATAAAAGAGCGCTGGCCTATGCCCCGGACTATGCCCGGGCGCACTATAATCTGGCGAATGCGTATCGCACCAAGGGTCTGCTTGAAGAGGCAGTGGCTGAATACGAGAAGGCTTTGAGCATCGATCCCGGTTATGCGCAGGCCCGCGACAATCTCGCGGAAGTCGCCGGCCAAAAAAGAATACAGGACCAAAAGATACGCGACTATGAAAGCTCCCTCGCGGCTAATCCGGCGGATGCCGTCCTGCATAATAAGCTGGGCGATTTATACATCAGGAAAGGCATGGTGGGGGAGGGGATTGCTCAATTGAAGCGAGCCATTGCGTTGCGGCCCGACTATGCGCTGGCCTATAATTATCTGGCCTGGATTTATGCCACCTCGTTACAGGAATCCCGGCGCAATGGGAAGGAAGCGGTGGCATTGGCCGGCAGGGCATGCGAATTGACCGGGTTTCAGAATCCCGATTTCCTGGATACGCTGGCGGCTGCCTATGCCGAGGCGGGTGATTTTGCGCAGGCCGTGAGCTGCCAGGAAAAGGCGATCAGCCTGGGCAAGGAAAAAGACCTGCCGGCGATGCGCGTCCGGCTCCGCCGGTATCAGTCCGGGCAGGCCTATAGATCATACTAACCGGTTGTTGAAAAAGTAATTTCTTCAGAAGGTTAAAA
>CAYWLT010000352.1:0-2226 GCA_964459295.1 uncultured Thermodesulfobacteriota bacterium | reverse complement strand
ACTTCCCGAAGTGGACCATGTATATACAGGTAATGCCGGAAGACGAGGCGGACAACTTTCCCTACACCCCCATCGACCTCACCAAGGTGTGGTATCACAAGGCTTATCCCCTGATCGAGGTGGGCGAACTGGAGCTGCATCGCAATCCGGATAATTACTTCGCCGAGGTGGAACAGTCGGCCTTCAATCCGGCGGCCGTCGTTCCGGGCATCGGCTTCTCGCCCGACAAGATGCTGCAGGGAAGGCTGTTCTCCTACCACGATACCCAGCTCTACCGGCTGGGGGTAAACCACCACCTCATCCCGGTGAATGCCCCCCGCTGCCCGGTGCACAGCTACCACCGCGACGGTCAAATGCGGGTGGACGGCAATCACGGCAGCACCCTGGCCTACGAGCCGAACAGTTACGGTGAGTGGCAGCAGCAGCCGCAGTACGCCGAGCCCCCCCTCAAATTAAAGGGGGCTGCCGACCACTGGAATTTCCGCGAAGACGACAGCGACTATTACACCCAGCCGGGCAAGCTCTTCCGGCTGATGAGCCCGGAGCAGCAAAAGGCCCTCTTCGGCAACACCGGCCGGGCCATGGGGGATGCCCCGAAGGAAGTCAAGGTCCGTCATATCGGCAACTGCCTGAAGGCCGATCCCGCCTACGGCAAGGGCGTGGCCGATGCGCTGGGTATTCCGTTCAACGAGGTACCCAAATAAGCAATGCAAGTTTAAAAACAGGATATTCAGCGGCGGTGCCGCGGGCCGCCGCTGAGTACCTGCTTTATAATGTTCTCATAGATTGCCGCAGTTCGGCAACCGGGAGGAGCGCCATGTTTGTTCAGCAATTTTTTGTCAGGGGCATCGCCCACAGTTCGTACCTACTGGGCGGCGCCAAGACCTGCGCCATCATCGATCCGCAGCGCGATGTGCAGATATACCTTGATGCGGCGCAGGACATGGGGATGACCATTACGCATATCCTGGAAACCCATCTGCACGCCGATTTCATTTCCGGTCACATGGATCTGGCGGACCGGACCGGGGCGGCGATTTATATTCCCAAATCCGCCCGGTGCACCTTCAATCATGTGCCGGTTGCCGATGGGGATATCTTCAGCATCGAGGACATGCACATAAAAGAGCTCGATACGCCGGGGCATACGCCGGAGCATATCAGCTACGTGGTCACCGACCGCTCCCGGGGCGCGGAGTCTGCGTTCCTGTTCTGCGACGACACACTGTTTGTGGCCGATGTCGGTCGGCCCGACCTGTTTCCGGGCATGGCCCGGGAACTGGCGGCAAAACTGTACGAAAGCCTTCACACCAAGCTGCTCACCCTTCCCGATTTTTGTGAAGTGTGTCCGGCACATGGCGCGGGCTCGCTCTGCGGGAGGAACATGGGCGCGAAACGGACCAGCTCCGTGGGATATGAGCGGCGCTATAACCCGGCCCTGCAGATAAAGGATGAAGAGGAGTTTATACGCTCCCTGACCGAGCATATGCCCGCCGCCCCCGATCATTTCAGCAGGTGCAGCGCCATCAACGGCAAGGGGCCGCGTTTGATTAAAGACCTTCCCCGGTTGCTTTCCCTGGACCCGCCCGCGTTTCGCGACCTGGTGCGCCGGGATACCACGGTTGTGCTGGATACGCGCGCATTTGAGGCGTTCGGCGGCCTGCACGTGCCCGGTTCCTACCATATCGATCTCCGCGGTAACTTCGCCACGTTCGCGGGATGGATCATACCTCCGGATAAAGATATCCTGCTTGTTTCCGAAACCCCGGAGCAGGCCCGGGAGGCGACGGTCTGGCTGCAACGGGTGGGGCTTGACCGGGCCGTAGGGTACCTGGAAGGCGGCATGAACCAGTGGGCGCAGGCGGGTTTTGCCATAGGGCGGGTGCAGCAGATCTCGGCGGAGGAGCTGCGGCAGATGGCGGCCGGCAAACGGTCCGGGATCCTGGTTGATGTGCGCGCTCCCGGAGAATACGAGGGGTATCATTTAGAGAAGGCCATCAACATCCCGGTGCAGGATTTGAGAACGCGATACCGGGAACTGGATAAAAACCTTCCGGTTGTCATCGTCTGCAGCACCGGCATCAGGTCAAGCATCGGGGGAAGCATTCTTAAGATGAAGGGATTTGCCGACGTTTCCAGCGTGGCCGGCGGCATGACCGGATACAGCGCTGCAGGGTATGCGCTCGCGTGTCCGGTGTGAGCGATGCCGCAGGACTCTGCGTTCAC
>CAYWLT010000351.1:0-2251 GCA_964459295.1 uncultured Thermodesulfobacteriota bacterium | reverse complement strand
CGCAGGCGTTACCACAACCATTGCCTCCCGGAGGATAGGTGTCTTCCTGAGCGGGATTAGCGAGGTTGGGGCAGTTGTCACAGGCGTTTCCCACCCCGTCCCCGTCACTGTCTTCCTGGTTGGTGCTGCACACGCCGCCGGTTCCGCAGTGCGCATGGCCGGCGCAAATCACATTGACATAACCGCTGGTGCAGGTGCCCAGACCTGAAGCGTTCGGTACGGCGGGACAGTTGTCCGCGCTGTCTGATGCGCCATCCTCGTCCAGGTCGTCGGGCAGCCCGTTGAGCTGCTTAAACACCTTCGCCCCGCCCAGCCCCGAAGGTGTGGAGCTGGCGCCTTTACTGCCGGACACATACAGGTGGCCGTCAAAAACGGCAAAGGCTTCGAAGTTGATTACCGCCGGATCTTTAAACCCGTTGCCGGTTACCCGCGTCCATGTCACCGCGTCAGGGGTTTTCCAGATCTGTGAACCGAGCAATTCGCCTTTTTTAACCGGAATACCCAATTCAGGAACATACTGACAGATAAGCCCGGAATAAAGGGCGTTGTTAAAGGGGAAAAGATTCGGCGCAAGGTTCTGGTAGGCGGTGCCAAAGGAGCTGCCCGACGGATACCGGTACCCGTCAAATCCATTGGGATATGCTGAATCTCCCAGCGGATCCACATACAAGGGGTTGTCCGGGTCCACATTGGCCTTGCCGGCTGAGTATTGCCAGCTGCCGTCATCTTTGATATCCGAAAAGCCGCTTGGCGCGGCGAGCACCCGTGCCCCGTCGCCCGAGATTCCCACTAAAATATTGTTGCTGAAATCAGCGAGGCTCCAGGGCATAAAATTGTACTGGTTGGTTCCACACCCCGACGGGCTGCCGAACCCGTTTTCATTGCTGCCGCCAGAGTTGATGTCAACCGCGTTATCGACGATGAGTTCCCACCCGAACCCGGTAAGCCGCGCCATGCGCGCGCATCCTCCCAGAGCGCCGCTCGTGCCGGTTCCTCCCGCATACAGCACCGGTTCCCCGGAAACGGAAGAAGCGATCAGGTCGGTCACACTGCTTGATACAGGCTTATATCCTCCGGGATAAGCGGTGCTGGGGTGGAAATTACCAAAACTGCGGTAGTTGTACGGGGCAGGAATACTGATCACCGACGGGGTTGCAAACCAGTCGTCACCGTTTTCCGTATACCAGACCTGGCCGCCATATTCATAATTCAAACCGGTGCTGACATAGAGCTTGCCGTCAAAAATGCGCATCGCGGTGATGGTTTTATTCCAGAAGTCACCGAAGCCGTTTTCATCGTTTCCCATGCCGATTTCATAGGTATCCCCGATGACGACCGCTCCCAGCGTATATGAATAGGCGGGGAAAGGGTTGTGGTACACGGCGCTGCTGCAATTGGTGTATTCGGTTTCCTGACCGGAGACATTGTAGGTGCCGGCTGTTTCGTTCTGCTGGATGGTAAGAACATTCGCGGTGTTGCTCACGATGGCAAATTTTCGATAGATGCCGGAACCCGAGGTTATCTGCAGCACTCCGCCCGCCCATTCATTGGCCGCCCATGTTTTGCCGGCGTCGGTTATTTCGGCGGTCCGCACGCCATCTCCGTTGGCGCACCCGGCGATGCCGGTAATGGTGCCGGATTCATCAATGTCTTTCTTGTCTGAAATTACCGCTTCCCAGGTCGCGCCGTCATAGCGCCATATCTCCGCGCCGCTTGAACCAAGATAAGCCCCATGCAATCCGGAAGAGAATCCGAAATAGAGTTTGTTCTGAAAAACAATCATCCGCGCCCAGACATTATTGATATGGGCATTGCCGTACATCCCGTTGGTTTCACCGCCGGGAAACAATACCTGCTCCCACCCGGTACCGCTTGTCCGCCACACTTCCGCACCGTCTTGCTGATTCCGGGTCATGGCATATAAATAACCGTTATATTCGGCCATAGCCACCACCGACATATTCTCGTTGCTGCCGAAACCGGGTGTGCTTACCTGCACCCACAACGATCCATCCTCACCCATAACCGCCTGGGACCGTTGAGGCGAAAGCAGAAGCAGCGGAAGAATAGAAATGGCGATGATGGTTAATGCGACCGTCTTTCCGAACATGAACGACTTATCCCTGGTGTGATTCCATCTTGAGCAAAAACGGCACAGCCCGCGCTTTCAAGTGGACCGGGCCCGGCATTGATTCTGCGCGGTGATCCCGCGCTCCGGTTATGGCAGAGCAGAGATGCGGCAGGTTCGGAT
>CAYWLT010000350.1:0-2297 GCA_964459295.1 uncultured Thermodesulfobacteriota bacterium | reverse complement strand
GGACTGTGATCAGCCGGCCCCCCTTTTTCAAATGAGCCTCCTTTGGAGCAAGATCCATCAGGCCGCGCAAGGCATTGCGTGCCTTGTCCATGGTGTAGGATTGCAGAGTATTGCCGAGAGAGAAGAGAAAGACCACCATCGCGCCCTCTTCAAATTCACCGATGCCCAGGGCGCCGATGACCGCGGCGGTCATGAGAAAATTCATGTCGAAGGTTCGGGCCATGAGCGAATAGTAGCCGCTGCGTGCCACAAGGTACCCGCCGGTGAGGATGGCCAAAAGATACAGAAGGTGTGCCGGGGTGAGCGCCCGCCCCGCCACGGCAGGGGATGGTAAGGGAAGGTAGCGACCGAGGAGCCACGTGGCATATCCAAGCGAAACCAGGCCGCCTGACACAATGGTTGCGAGAAGTCTGGGATTAGCGGCTGAAAAAAAGCCGGCCCCGGTTTGCGGCATATCCGTTCCCGCCAGACCGGCCTGATAGCCCGCTTCCTCCACCGCTGCCAGAATATCCGCCCGGCCGGTTTTTTCCGGGTCATGGCGCACCAGCAGGGTGGCGTTGGCGAAGTTGACGATCGCTTCATCAACCCCCGCGAGCCGGGAAATGCTCTCTTGCAGCTTTGCCGCGCAATCAGGGCAATCAAGCCCTTTGAGCAGAAAGGATGATCGACTGGCGGCCGGTGTAACCGCGGCTATTTCCGGTTCGCGGACGCGATAGCCCGCCCGGCGTACGGCGGCCAGCACCTGATCCCGGTTGACCTCCTCCGGCTCATATTCAAACCATATTTTAGAGGTGGCAAAATTGATGGAAACCCAGGTGACGCCGGGTATTTTGCTGAGCGATTGCTCCAGTTTTAGCGCGCAGTCGGGGCAATCGAGTCCCTCGATCAGGTAATGCTCGTGACCGTAGTGGGATTTTATCCGCAGTCCCTGGCGCACAACATAGCTCTGGATGACCGCCGGAGAGGTGATGCCGGGATCAAACTCGATGAGCAGGGTTGCGCCGTCCGCCGCTTCATCAACCCGCATCACCCCCTGAAGCCGCGCAATATCATCCCTCAGCCGGGCGAGACAGTTGAAGCAGTCTCCCGTCTCCCGCAATGACAGGGGAATATTTATATGTGTGATCTCGGGCATGCCGGTTATCCCGACCTCAGTGGTGGGTTCCCTCCACCACCGCGATTCCCTTTTTTTTGATCATTGCCACAATTTCTTCGCGGTGGGGACAGAGGGGCTGGTATTCTTCTTTCACCATGCATGAGGAAAGGTGCACCACATCCACCTTAACCGTTTTGGCAAGGGTGTTAAGCAGGCGCGATATCCGGCGGCCGGGACATCCCCCGCAGGTAAACACCGCCACCAACCGGGCATCATCGCCATAACCTTTAAAGTGTACCTTGCGGCGCTGCTGGGCAAGCAGGCAGGCGGTGCCCGGGCAGGTTTCCGAGATGCGATCGCAGCGTATGATGGCAATGTTAGTGGTGGGTTTTTTTGTGTCCGGTTCCATATAGCTCATGTATTCCTCAAACACCTCACGGACATCCTTTAATGACACACCGTCCTTGCCCTTCTTTGCAACCTCCTCCTCAACTTTACGCCGGGCCATGTCCCGCACAAACTCCGGCGCCTTCTCCAGCTCTTTTTCCGCGTCCTGATCCCACTGCATGGCTAAATGCCCTCCCCAGTACTTTCAGATAGGGTTACGGTAAATTTGTGTACCAGATGATGGGGGTGATAGGAGAGCTTGGCCCTGCGCAGCCCCTCTTCACCCAGATCCTGCTCCCGGTTAATGTAGGGAACTCCCGCCCACTCATGGGCGCAGAATTCCTGATTGATGAGCTGGTAGAGCCCGTCAAAGGCGGGATTGGCTTTTTCGATATGGATGACCGCGGTCTCCGGGTTGAGCAGTTCCCCCAGAGCGAATGCCTCCACCTTCCCGTTGACCAGGATGGCACCCCCCTTGAAATCGAGCCGGTGCATGTTGGTGAGGCCTTCATAGATGGCCCTTTCCTCGCCTGCCAGTCCGGGATAGAGATGGCAGTGCCGAATATCGCACCACTGCGCCTCCAGGGCGAGACACTGCTCAACCAGTTCCGGGGTGAGCGGCGAGTATTCATAGCGGTGGTTCTTTTTAAAACGGTTGATGTGATTTTTCTTGCCGTGGTATTTGTTGAACTCTAGCTTGATTGGATATTGAGAGCTGTAGACAAAATCGCTGTTGTCGCGGTCGGGGGTGATAACGAACCGGTCGTGTCCGGAGAAGCAGCGGCTGACCAGATTCTCAGGCACCCGCTGCAGG
>CAYWLT010000349.1:0-2309 GCA_964459295.1 uncultured Thermodesulfobacteriota bacterium | reverse complement strand
GCCTCGACGCATTCAACCCCGGTGCGGTTATCTGATGAGCCGATGAGCACGTTGAGGCCGGTTCCGTTTCTCTTCAATGTCTCAATGAGTGAGCCAAGTGCTTTCAGGTCTTTTTTAACATGCGCTTTCAGCGGCAATTCATCAATCACAGCATGAGGGGTGTAGATTTTTTCAATACCCTGCTGCATATACATGCTTTCCTGCTGATATTCCGCCGCCTTTTCAATGTCCTCAAGTGTCAGGATGATCCTTTCATCCTGAACAGGCGTACCCTTATTGCTGATGGCCATGAGCAGGGTGTTTTTTATAAGCCCGCCGGTGAAGATATATTTATGGGCTAATGTTTCGCAGTTAACATTCTTATCAAGGGATACGGTACCGGGGGTGAGCGCCTTCCACATTCGTTCCCGCAGCCCTTCGTCAGGCAGTTCAAAGGCGACCTTCATGGTAATCCGCCGCTCAAGCGATGGGTCCAGATTAACAACCTTGTTGGTGGCGAGGATAGTTATGCACTGCGCCTTTTCAACCTCCATGAGGAACTGCTTGCTCTCCGAGGGATTTTTTAAAAGCAGGTCATCGCATTCGTCAAAAAAGGCGATGGCATCGGTCAGCCGGGCCTCCCTGAACATGTAGCGTATCACCCCGGCAAAGGTGAATTCATTTTTGGCCGCGTCCCCGGTGTTGAGCAGCAGCAGTTCCTTATTGAGGCTGTGGGCCAGGGCGTGAGCCAGCATGGTTTTGCCGGTGCCCGAGGGGCCGTAAAATAAAAGGACCAGCCCTGTTCCGTATCCATAAAATTCCTTCAGCCCCGGTTTGCCCTTTTCTGCCAGCTGCCGGGCGTAGTTGCCGGCCAGGGTCACTACATCCTGTTTCAGCTTCTCCGGCAGGATGACCCGCTCCAGTTCGATGGTCGGCCGTTCCCGACTCACACACTCCAGGCTTACATTGTAGGTATTATTGTCGCCGATAATGAACCGGATGGCCCGTTCGTGCAGGTACATGTCCAGGTCCAGGATGTTGACCATGCTGTTATATGTGTATTGCGGCAGTATCTCTTCCCGTATCAAGGTTCCGTGGATGCTAAAGTAATGACGGTTTTGCAGTTGTAACCGGTAGTCGCAGCTGACAAGGGAGAGGATTTCTCCCATGGTCATTTCCCCGTTATCGCTCTTCTGTCCTTTCAGCCGGTACTCATTGAACATTTTCCTGAATTCCATGCAGGTGCTGTTCACAAACAGGAGCATGACCACCAGCCGCTCAAACCGGTCAAGCCGGTATATATTGCAGAATCGCTCAAAGTTGAGCTCAATCCCCTTTTTAATTGAGTTATGGGCCCTGTACCGGTTGCTTGTTTCAGCCTCCCGCAGGAACTCCTGCAGGTTTTTCAAGGTTAATTGTTCGGGCGGTATGCCCGGTAGGTTTGCATTAGTCTTCTCATCGGGCGGGCCGTTTCCCCTGGCAAAGGCTATGCTGCCGCGCTGAAGACAGGCGATGAGCATCCGCAGACGGGCTTCATATTCCAGCGCCTGAAGATGTTCGAGGTTATCGGAAAAACAATCCTCCTTTTCATCGAAGGTATGCGGAGGGATGGGTATCACCTTTTGGGCGGTTTCAAATGACGGCTGTTCAGAATCCGGCTGCATAGTTTACCCCTTTCACTGATTTTAAGGTTTGCTGAGCGGCTGTATAATATCGGCGATCCCGAAGCGGATTGCCTCCTCTGAGGTAAGCCAGGTATCCACATCCCGCAGCAGGTTTATTTCAAGCTCTTCTCTGGTTTTGATGTTCGAGTAACATAAGTAGTGGTCGACGATGCGCTGATGTTCCAGGTCCTGTTCCTTGCGGTTTGCCAGAAGCTGGCTGTGGTTGCCCAGGGTCATGGCTGAATAACGATGTGAGAGGATGGAAGTCCTGGGGGTGATAACCCTCCTCCCCTTATGCCCGGTCATGAACACCAGGAGCGCCATGGAGGCAATCATCCCGATCCCGGTGGTGTAGACGGGTAGTCGCGACCACTCCATGATGTCGATTATGGCAAAGCCGGCCGGGCAGCTTCCCCCTGGGGAGTTGATAATCAACTGGATGTGATCAACCTTGTCAGTGAGATTGAATTCGATGATCTCCTTGCAGACATTTTCCGAAACACCGTTTTCGATCGGCCCTGAAAGGTAAATGATTCCGTAGTCCTTCAGGCCCTTCACTTGATTCAGAACAGCTTTCTCCATAGGCAATCCTCTTCATGTATTGGATTAATTAGTATTGACCAATGATTCCCTATCCTGTTAAATAGAATCATACGTCCCAACTAT
>CAYWLT010000348.1:0-2323 GCA_964459295.1 uncultured Thermodesulfobacteriota bacterium | reverse complement strand
AGAACCCGCAGCATTAGTTTTATCCCTTCATGTTCTTTTTTTAGCTCGTCTGTCGCCTTCATTCTGCGTCCTCCGTTGCTTTAGGCATGTCGTTATTGTGCAACAACTATCTGCTTGCCGTCGGGGCATGTGCGCCCGGCCAACAAAACTTTTCCTTGATGCTTCGTGTTCGCATAATGAGCCTCCTTCGGGTTGGTTTTGCTAAATGATAGCACATTGCTGCGGTTATGTCGTTTGTTTTGTGCCGGGCGCTTCCGCCCGGTTTCCGGTCGAAGCCTTGCCCGGTTCGCTTGCCCGTGAACGACTTGGCATCTTGTAACTCTTTTAAATCCATGGTGGGCCGTATCGCTTTCCGGCAGGCGGATCGAGGGCCCGATCCCGCGGTCGCTCGAAGTTATGCTTTACAATTTGCCGGAATGGTTATAGAATCAACGGGAAACCCGCCAATATCAGGCAGGCGTTATCATTCTCCCGGCGCGGGGTGACGCCGGAACCAAACGTCGAATATCCGGTTGAATCCCGCGGTTCGAGCGCAAGGTCATGGCTAATAAGAAAAGAAAGGAAGTGCGTCAAATGAACCGCGTCAATATTCAGTATTATAAAACGCGCATCGGTGAATTGATATTGGGCGCACATGACGGCAAACTGTGCTTGCTGGATTTTCGACACCGAAAGATGAGGTCGTCGGTTGATCATAGAATCCAAAAAGGGCTGGGGGCGGAGTTCATCGAGCACGACGATGAGGTTTTATCACGCACCAGGAGGCAGCTGGATGAATACCTGGATGGCGAGCGAACTGTTTTTGATGTTCCCATCCTGATGGTGGGAACCGATTTTCAAAAGAAGGTATGGAAGGCCCTGATGCGGGTGCGGTACGGGAAGACCGCCACCTATTCCGAGCTGGCGAAAGCCGTGGGCAAAGAAAAAGCGGCGAGGGCGGTTGCCGGCGCCAATGGTGCGAACGCAATTGCCGTTATTATCCCCTGCCATCGGATTATCGGCGGCAACGGCGAACTGGTCGGTTACGGCGGCGGCTTGGCCGTCAAAAAACGGCTCTTGAAACTGGAGCGGGAACACCCGGCCCTGAGCGATGACGAAAAGTACCGCATTATGGGAAGCAAGGACCGGCAATATGACGGCAGGTTTTTTTGCGCCGTAAAGACAACGCGGATATTCTGCAGGCCGTCCTGCGGCGCCAGGAAACCCCGGCGAGACAATGTCGTGTTTTACGACTCAAAGGAGCAGGCCATGCGGGACGGCTATCGGGCATGCAAGATTTGCAAACCCTAAGCCTCCGCGCAGCGCAGGACCCGCGTTGCGCCGGTTTGGTGCGACCACACCGAATCCGGGCGCGCCCGGGCGCCGCCCGACCCGGGCGCGGCGGCCGATTCCCATCCACAAGCCCCTGACCGGAACGAGCGGTGCCCGGCCCCGCCGTCCCCCGGACCAGGGTAAAAAACCGCGCCGTCCGCTGTTTTCCCGGGGCAGGCAGGTGAACCCTTGTTGATCCGGTGAAGCGCCTTGGACGTACAGGCATACCTGGAACGCATACATTACACCGGGGCGCTGCTTCCCACCCGCGAAACACTGCGCGATTTGCAGCTTGCGCACTTGCTCTCCGTGCCCTTCGAAAACCTCAGCATTCACGCCCGCGAGCCCATCCTGCTTCAGGAGGAAGCGCTGCACGACACGATTGTTGCGCGCGGCCGGGGCGGCTTTTGTTACGAGCTCAACGGGCTGTTCGCCATGCTATTGCGCCGGCTCGGTTTCACCGTTTCCATGCTCTCGGCGGGGGTTGCCAGAGACGACGGCGGGTTTTGGCCTGACTTTGATCACATGACCCTGATGGTGTTGCTGGATCACCGGTGGCTGGTTGATGTGGGATTCGGCAACGCATTCCGCCGGCCCTTGTGGATAGATCAAGGAGAGGTTCAGGCGCAGGGGAAGCGCTCTTATCAGATCGATGCGGACGGGGGTTGGCGCATTTTGAAAGAGCGCGAGGACGGCAAGGAATGGAAACCACTTTATCGTTTTACCCTTCACCCCCGGACGCTGTCGGACTATGCGGACATGTGTCATTATCACCAGACCTCACCGGAATCGCCTTTCACCCAGCGGCGGATTTGTTCGAAGGCCAAGGCCGATGGGCGCGTCACCCTGAGCGGCATGCGTTTGATTGAAACCGAGGGGCAGGAGCGGAGAGAACGCGTGTTGGCGGATGAAGCGGAGTATGCGGCAGTGCTGGCGCAGGAATTCGGAATTGTTAATTATAGGGGACGTTGTTTCTGAATTGATTTATTATTTGACGAAAGGGTTGGGTTGG
>CAYWLT010000347.1:0-2337 GCA_964459295.1 uncultured Thermodesulfobacteriota bacterium | reverse complement strand
TCAACATAGAAGAATGACACAGTGAAGGGCTCAGAATGACCGGCGAAGGGTTCAGCATGACAAACATGGTATCTCCATCATTATGACACAGTCTCTTTATCCATGAGGGGTTACATGGTCATGTCAATCTTCTTCAAAAAATAGCCGGTGCCCATGCCGGCCGCGATTAGCGCCAGAAGAATTGTCAGCGCCAGGGCGTCACTCACATTCATGATTATCAATGCGGCAATACCGAGGAAAAAAGAAATTGCATAGCTGATGGTGATGGTTTGCCTGGTTGAAAGCCGCCACTTTCTCAGCCGCAGTGCGAAATGGTCGGGGCTCCCGGTAAGTATCGACATGCCCCGCCGATAGCGAACATACATCACAAACATGGTGTCGAATATGGGCACCCCTAAGATGAGCACCGGCGCGAAGCACCCCAGGTTGTTATGCTGCGTAAAGTTGCCGATCATGGCCAGACTTCCCATCATCATGCCGATAAACATGCTGCCGGTATCGCCCAGGTAAATCTGCGCCGGTTCAAAGTTATAGCGCAGAAATCCCAGCAGGCTTCCCCCTAAAGCGGCCGCCACGATGGCAATGATCATGTTGTGATTGAGCACGCCCACCAGAATGAATATGATCGAACACATAAGGGCGACGCCCGAGGACAGCCCATCCATCACATCAACAATGTTAAGCGCATTAATTATGCCGATAAGCCAGATGTAGGAAAGGGGCAGGCTGATGTACCAGGGTATTATGCCCAGTTTGATGACAATGCCGGAGCGCATCAGCACCAGCACGGCAATACTCTGGCCGCACAACTTGACCGCCGGCGAAAGTACGCCGAAGTCATCAATGAGCCCCAGGATAACGATGATAGTGCCTGCAAGAAGGATACCCAGCAATTCCCGGTCAAAACTGAAGGTGAGAGAGAGGCTGATCAGGAATGCAAGGTATACCGCCAGCCCGCCCAAATATGGAACCGGCGCCCGTTGGTTCTTTAGCCTCCCGTCCGGCCGGTCTACAATGCTAAATTGCAGGGCTGCCTTTCTCATAAGGGGTGTCAGGTACATGGAAAGGGCAAACGCCAAAATGAATGTCAAAAGATAAATAAGGTAGAGTCTCATGAAGGCATTTTTCGCGTAAGCAGCTCGTGATAAAGGGCTTCCGTTTTTGCTATCACGGCATCCATACTAAAGCCCTGGCGAACCCTTTCCTTCCCGGCCGCGCCCAGAGCCTTTGCTCTCATGACATCCAAGAGCAGACGGTTAATGGCATCGGCCAACGCCGGGGTGTCCTCCGGTGGGACGAGAATACCCGTCACCCCATCGACCACAAGTTCCGGAACGCCTCCCACCGCAGTTGCCACCACCGGTTTTCCCGCCGCCATTGCCTCCAGCAGTACATTGGGAAAACCTTCCCAACGTGAGGAAAGCACAAACATTTCACAGCACTGCAGCAAACGGTCGACATCCGGCCGCAAACCGAGAAAAAGCACCTTTTCACTTAATTCGAGTGAACGGGCTAATTTCTTTAGATTTTTTTCCTCATCCCCTGCACCCAGGATGAGTAGTTTCACCCCGGGAAAGGCTGCCAGCACTACGGAGAGTGCCTGAAGGAGCAGATCGTAACCTTTTTGCCGGTGCAGCCTGCCGGCAGTTATTATAATTCTGTCACCCATTTGTAAGCCGATATCGTTCATGAGCGCGGATTCATCAAAGGCGGCGCTGCTTTCCACAACAATGCCGTTATATATGGTCGATACCTTGGGCTCCGCTATCTGTGTCTCACGAACAATATACTCTTTTACCTCGTTGGACACGGCGATGACGTGATCTGCCATGAAAGAAGTAACGCGATCGATAAATTGATGCCACTTCATCTCTCCGCCCATCACCCGGACAGAAGAAATGACGACCGGCACACCGGTGAGATAGCCGGCAATCCGCGCGAGAATATTCGCCCGGAAGAGGAATGAATGGACAACGGCAGGCCGTTCCCTCCGAAAGTATCGTAGCAAAAGGACGAGGGCACGAAGGCAATCTAGCCATCCCGCCAGACCTGCCTCATCCCGCATGCCAAGGGAATATACCTCCAGCCCCTCATGCTCCAGCCGGCAGGCAAAGGCACCCTTCTTTTTCAACGAGCAAAGCCTAGCGGTATAGCGCTCCGGGTTGAGGCCCTTTATGGTGTGATAGAGCATCTTCTCGGCGCCGCCCACGCCGGTGCCGGTTATGACAAATATGATTTTAATGGCAGATTCCAGGGTATTCACCGAACCGGGGACAGGTTTTGCCTGCATAAAGAAACGTCATCCACAAACATGCGATGCCACAGCTCCAGGAACAG
>CAYWLT010000346.1:0-2362 GCA_964459295.1 uncultured Thermodesulfobacteriota bacterium | reverse complement strand
AATGACCGGCGAAGGGTTCAGAATGACAATAACGGAAATTTTTTCATTATGACACAGTCTCTTTGCGGGAGAGGGTGAGGAGGAAATTTTGGGGCGTATTGCCATACGCCCTTTTTTTCGGTTATTTTCGGGACCTGTCCGCGTAAAAATGTCGGTCAGGAACTTTCCCGCGTTCTTAAGCGTTCAGGCTTCAGAACATAGCTGAAACCAGGTTTTCCCCCTTTGCGCTGCAGCCATCTGACCAGCTCCCGCTCAGGCGACAGCGTGTACATGCCCAAACACAGTTTTTGGGGTTTAAACTGATAAGCGTGATACTCATTAATGGAGCCGGTGATAAATTCCAACCCTTTTAACCTCCATGCGGTGACCAGTCGCTTGAAGCTGAAGGCCGGTATGAAATCAAGCAGTCCCTTGCGGAACCACTTTTCCCGGTAAAAAATATCGTTTATGACACTTGAACAATTATTGCCAAGCCGGGAAAACCGGTATCCCTTGGTCTGAAATGTATGCTCCCGCCCTTCAAAGTGATCCACATAGAAGTGTTCCTTCTCCGGGGGGAAATCCTTGAGTGCGGCGTAAAAAATGACCGTGCGCTTGGTCTCCGCCTTCTCGTAGAGATGGACATGGCGGAAATAAGGAGAGGAGGGTTCCCGGTCGAACCAGGCGCCGTCCTCATAAAGCCAGGCGGTGATGGGCATGCGGGAAACCAGGAAGCTTGAGCGGAGCTTTTCAGGATCGTGGACCTGGTACACCATGCTTCCCAGGCCCAACGACAGGTGGCCGTGGTAGGAGATGGTCCGCCGGTAGAGCTTGCAGACCGGATAAAAGGGGAGCGAAAAAAACAGGGTGAAATTATAGCACGCCGGCAGAAATGCACGCGATGCTTCCGGAAGGAGCGAATGCTGATCAGCGGCTGCAGCAGCCGCCGCAAGATCGGCACTGGCTAATCGGTTCATTTGCATGGTGCCCCGCAGCCATGGTTTGCTAGGAGTACCTGTTGATGCTTCATTATAGCGCATTTTTTATCATTTGCCACAACCATCTCAAAGAATGATTTATTCCACCTGCCGGGATGGCTAAAAAAGCACCTGCAGAAGCCTGCAGGTGCTTTCTTGCTGATGGTGATGCCCGGCTGATAATTGCAATCTTCTGATTATAAGCCCACCCCGTTTTTATCATCTCATTCCGGCTTTGCCGCCAAAGGATGGAGGTTCGCCCGGGAATTCCGCTGTTTGCGCACTGCTCAGGCACTTTCCCAGCTTCGCGGCGTCTTCCGCGCCCAGTAGGGCTACGATGGACTTCTCAAGGGCAAAGCGGCTTTCCGCGCGCTTTTGTTCCAGTGCGATAATTGCCTGCTGAGCCTTTGCCAGCGCGGCGCTGTCTTGCGGAGAAGCGGTCAGGGCGGAATAATAGGTGTCCATTGCCCCCCTCATGGCGTCCCGGTCCGCGGCCATGTTTTCGCTGTGTTTTTGAATCAGCGTCTCTACCTTGGCGCGGGTATCCGCGGGAAGATTAAGCTGATCGATACAGCGCATCAGCGGACCGCGCCCCCCAAGGAGAGGCCTCCCCGGCCCGGCAACGCTGTGAGCTGCCGGCGCAAGCATGGCGGCCATCACAAGCATGACGGTTACGATTTGATGCGTCGTTCTGGTTGTTTTCATGGTTTCCTCCTTTTAGAGGATGTTATTGAACGTTCCCGAAAGGTTTCTGCCGTTGAAATAGTCCGTGCGCACCGATGCTGATTCTCCCGCATTGCAAACAGATTGTAAACAAAAACTTTGGCAAAGTCATGAGGTGATAAACGGGAGCTGAGAAATGTAATTGCATAAATTTCTTTTTGTATGATGATGAAATTTTAAACAATGATATAATGTGGCTGTTCAGAACGGCTTGTGAAATGCCATATTAATATTCTGGATGCTTGTCGACAGAAAGCGAAAGAGACTCCACGTTGATGAATAATCAACGCCCCCCGCTGATTGAGAGAGTGGCGGCGGGTATCGCAACCCATCCCCGGTTTGTGCTTCCGGTGGTCCTGGCATTGGCCCTGCTGGCCGGCTGGGGAACCAGCACGATCAAGATTTACACCGCCAGGAATGCCCTGTTCCCGAAGCAGGTTGATGTATACCGGCGCCTGGAAAATTTCCTGCAGAAGTTCGGCGCGGTCTCCGAGCTGGTGGTGGTCGTCGAGAATGGTTCCCAGGAAGACCTCAAAACGTTTGCCACCGAGCTGGCGGCGCGGTTGCGCCGAAAGCCGGAAGTCAAAACGGCCATGGAGCGGTTCGATCCGCAGTTTGTGCTCCGGCATGCCTATCTGTTGGCGGATCCCAAACAGCTATCGCTATTGGCCTCGGCTTTGGCG
>CAYWLT010000345.1:0-2374 GCA_964459295.1 uncultured Thermodesulfobacteriota bacterium | reverse complement strand
TTTGATAATGACCGGATGCCCGGACACCGAGGAAACCGCGTCCCGGGATTTAACCTTGAGGTTGGACAGCAGCTGCTGTACGGCGCTCACCACCGCCTCGTGATTAACGATGGCGCCGTTGACTATGGAATCCTTGGGTATGGGGCTGATGCCGAAATTCTTCAAACGGAGCCCTCCCCGGGATTCCTCCACCTCAACCAGTTTTATGGAATTGGTGCCGATGTCGAGGCCAACGACGTTTTTCGATTTCGAGATGATCACGTTTCCAAATGACATAGCGACCTCATGCAAGCATCCGTTTGAGACGACGCTTCTATTCGTTGAAAAGTTTTTCGCGGTCGGAAAGTTTAAGACCAAGGGCCATCAGAATCTTCCGCTTGGTTTCCGGCCGGCAGCCCTTTCCTTTCTCGATGCGGTCAATGGTAAGCGTGGACAGCCCTGCCTTGCGGGCCAATTCCGCCTTGCTGATCAGAAGATTTTCGCGGTATTTTTTTACTGCACTGTTTTTCATAGCGCGCGATTGCCGTTGCCGAATACATGACGGAGATTTTGATAAGGTGTATCGGCAGCCCCTTTATTTACTTGAGACAAAAATTAAATTTTTTTTAACTGATGTTCTTAATTGAAGGAAAAAGAAGATAAATTAACATAAATTATATGTCAGGAAGTGAGCCATTTTTTTGACTTTCAAGGGCTCTTTTAAAAGTGGTGCACTTTTTCATTACTGTTGCCGGGGCGGTCTTTTCCCGGTTTTACCAGGGCTGGATCCGGAAGGCACGGGGAAATGGGGGTAAAAAACGGCATGCGCCTCTGAGAGGGTGTAAAGACGGGGGTGAGCTTGTGGGGAGACCGGGTAAACCGCGCGCGGCGCACTCCCGCACTGGGTGTGCGACATGCGCCTGCGGAACCGCGGGCGGACTACTTATGGTCGAAAATATAGATCATCTCGCCCGCGCTCACCAGGCCGAGCTCTTCGCGGGCGATCTTCTCGATCAATGCCGTATCGTTATTGAGCAGCGCAATATAGTTTGCCAGGGACTCATTTTCCTGCTGCAAATCCCGGTTGACCGCGACAATCTGCTCCAACTCCTTCTGCAGGGCGAATACCTCCTTGAGCCCCCTCTCGCCAAAGCAGGCAAAAAGCGCGATCCCGAGGCTGACGGTTACGGCGATAAGTAACGGATAGGCGCCGGTAAAATATCTTATCATCGTTTCCCCCGCATGGTGTTGCAACCGGTTGAGGATTATACCTGAAGCATGATGACGAATCAAGATTGAAATTATTTTTTTCTTTGCGGCGCGCAAAAAAACCAAACAATGCCCGCCGAACCGCGCCGCCCTGCGCCATTTAGCGTGACCGTCGGTTCCACATCAGAGAGTGCGTCCGTCGTCATGCCGCGGCCGCTTGCCGGGATGCGGAGCGGGAACCGCGGGGCCGCCCGCCCGGCTGCCCCGGGGCGGTTGCCGGAAAAGCGCAAAAGATTTATTTTGACAATTTCCTTAATTTGTCTATAATCGCTCTGACTTTTATTGGCCAGGGCAACGCATGGCGGCCTGACGGCGTCAGCGACGCCGAACCCGCCACAAAGGAGGAAATCATCCAGTGAAAAAATACGATCTCATGGTAGTGGGCGCGGGGCCGAGCGGACTGATCGCCGCCCGGGCCGCCGCGCTTGCCGGGCTTGACGTGGCGCTGCTCGAACGCAAGTCGGAAATGAACCGTCTGGAGCGGATCTGCGGCCAGACCTTGGTTTCGGTCAACGAATACTACTTCGGCGATCTGGTGATGTACAACCGGCCGGGCAAGCGATTCGTTTTCCCCCGGGCCGGTCTTACCTTTCAATACGACGGTCCGGTCAAGAACTGTCACGCCTGGCACATCTATTCGCCGAACGGCACCAGGCTTCCCTTCGGCCTGCCCGAGGAAACCAGAAAAAAGGGTGATTACGGAGCGGTGGGCTTTGCCTACGACAAGGAAATTCTCCTTCGCTGCCTGCAGGAAGAGGCAAAGAGCGCGGGGGTAGAAATCCACGGCGGCAAGGGACACGTCCACCAGCGGATTGTGAATATCGGCCTCAATGCCGAAGGCGAACGGTCTCGCCCGCTTGAGCGGATTGAGGATTACCTGTACGGCCTCGAACCCGCTCAGCAATTCCTGTTCGAGCCGGTTCGCCGTGCCGAACTGGTCCAATCCGCTGTCCCCGAGATGATCCGCCGGGAACTTGCCCATGCCGGCATACTGGCCGAGGACGCCTCATTTTCGGCAAGGCTGCTGGCTTGGGGCGAGGTAGTGTAACAGATGACCATACGACTTAACGATTGGTGCAAGCAGTGGGCACCCTTACGATAGGATTGGCATGGCGATGAAAAGAAA
>CAYWLT010000344.1:0-2411 GCA_964459295.1 uncultured Thermodesulfobacteriota bacterium | reverse complement strand
CAATACCTGTATCCTTTTGTCGGACGGTGTGAAATACGGGGGGCGGATGATGTCCGCGAGCGCGGTGCCGGCGCGATCGCCCCTGGCGGCAATGGCGATGAGGTCCTTGGCGTTGAGCACCCCGACGAACGCGTTTTTGCTGCGGCTGTACACCGGCACCCGGGAAAAGTGCTGCTCTTTTACCCGGGCGATGGCCTGGTCAATGGGCAGGTCGTCGGGCAGAATGAACATTTTTGAGCGGGGGGTCATGATGGAGGAAACGAGGGTGTCATTGAACTTGAGAATTTTGTGAATGATCGCGTACTCTTCCTTTTTAAGAACGCCCTCCCGATGTCCTGCGTCCACCAGGTCCTTGAACTCCTTTTCATAAAAAAGGGTTTCATTTTTTCCCTGCGCCGCCCCGACCAGGTAGAGCACCGCGTCCACCAGCTTCTTGATGATCCAGCGCAGGGGGGAAATGAGGCGGGCGAAAAAATCAACCGGCCTGGCGACCAGGGTGGCAAGGGTTTCGCTGTGGGCAACCGCGATGGTTTTGGGGAGGACCTCGCCGAAGAGAAAAATGATCGGGGTCATCACTGCTATGGACATCCAACTGCCCTCGATGCCCGCCACCGAAATAAACAGGGATGCCGCAACCGCCGACATCGTTATATTAATAATGTCGTTTCCCACCAGCAGGGAAATGATCAGACGACGCGGGTGCTTGAGCATATCGTCTATCAGGGATGCGCGGGGATGGCGGGATTCTTTGAGCTTGAACAGCTTGATCGAGCCCAGGGAAAAGAGGGCGGCTTCGGATCCCGAGAAAAAGGCGGAAAAGCAGAGCAGGATGAAAATGAGGATGATTTTAAAGAGAACCCTGAGTTCCAAGGCGACGAGAAATTATGTGATGGTTGCGCCCGTGTTTCTTGCGGGCCTGTGGCAACGGGATGATGTTATGATAGTGGGTGGCGATGAAAAAGTCAATAAACTTCGTGAAAAGATGCAGGATGCGGGAGACAAGATGCATGATGCCGGCGCAGCGGTTCGTAATTCGGATCGGGGGAGCCTATTCCCCCACAGTATTTAGGATTTCCTTTCAATAATCCAAACAACATACTAAAATTATCATCCCCGTACCTTCCTGCCGCAGATGCATTTTGTCTTTTTAAATTGGGGGCAGCCCTTGACATTGGACAGCATGGAGAATGAAAAGATGCTGCAACTTATGGTACATGGTTGAGAATAAAGGTACCACCATGATGCACGAAAAACATTGGAGGCTTGGTCTTGTCGCGTGCCATGACATAGCAAGGCGCTCCATGCCGCACGCTCCATTGAAATGTCCAATGTCAAGGGCCGACCCCAATTAACCTCACCGCGCGAAAGCGGGGAGCCATGTCTCATCAACATCAAGGGGCGACCGGCCGGTCGCCCCTGTATTCGAGAAAAACCAAGGATCCCCTCTCCCCGCCGGGGGAGAGGGTTAGGGGGGATCCTCAGTTGATTTTTGCAATAAACACTGCTGGTCAGCCGTGCAACGAGCTCAGGTACCTAACTCTGCCACAGGCCGTGCAGGTTGCAGTAGGCGCGGGCACAGGTGACCGTGCCGTCCACCTGGAAGGTTGCCTCCGGCTTTCCACCGGGCTTTAAATAGGCGCGGTAGAGCTTGTCCGCCGTGGATACGCCGATGCACTCAATGTAATGCTTCTCTTCCATGGGGTGCGGCGCCGAACCCACGGTCACCTTTACCGTGCCGCCCTCCTTGGTGATGACCGGGACATGCTTTTCCACCGACGCATCGGTGGTGTTTGCCTTGAGCAGCGCCATATCTTGCCCGCAGCATGCCAGTTGGCCCGCCGCGCCGTGAATCACCCCCACGATGTTTCCGCATGTGTCGCATTTGTAAAGATCATCTCTCTGTGCCATGTTTGATCCTCCTCAGGGTTTGTATATATACAGCATGATTTTGGATTTTGATGCGTCTAAATCACCTTCTTACTAATAACTTTTTTATGTGCGGGATGTCAAGGGGTGAAGGCTATTTTATGAAAGGGGGGACGTTCGTGCAGAGAGTGCGCGGCCTGCCTTCGGGAAGATGCTTCTTTTTACCATTCCTCCGTTGCTAACATTATCAAGAATGTTAGTGGCATCAAATCGTTTAGATCATGTGAAGATTTCTATCCATCTCATGCCACCTCTTTACCACAATGCACTTCCCGCACGAACGTCCCCCCTTCGCTGATATTTACATTCCGGGTTGCTTGCAGTGGAGGTACGCTAATAGAACTTGATTTTTAGGGAAATTAAATTATTGTAAGCCATGATGCAGATGGCCTATCATGGTGGATCATTGCCATTACCTGAGAGGAGAACACAGTAGTGTCCCAACGTTAATCGAAGAGGGACAGCTGTTTACAGCGATGTTCATT
>CAYWLT010000343.1:0-2420 GCA_964459295.1 uncultured Thermodesulfobacteriota bacterium | reverse complement strand
CATGTGGCCCACAACTGCCGTCTGGGCGACCGCGTCATCGTGTGCAACTGCGCCCTTCTTTCCGGCCACGTCGAGGTTGATGACTACGGGTTTGTGTCCGGGGGGGTGGTGGTCCAGCAGTTTGCGCGGATCGGCAGGCATGCCTACGTGGGGGGGAACACCCGGGTTAATACCAACATCCCACCCTTCATCCGGGCGGTGGGATATAATGCCGAGGCCTACGGCTTAAACACGGTTGGATTACGGCGGCACGGCTTCAGCCGGGAGTCCATTTCGCAGTTAAAACGCGCCTATGCGATTTTGTTCAGGTCAACGTTCAGGCTGGAGGCGCGGCTTCAGCAGATCGAGCAGGAAGCGGATTGCGAGGAGACGCGCCAGCTTGTTTCCTTCATCCGAAAGCCGTCCCGCTACGGCTTCTGCCGCGCGGTGAAGGCCAAAAAAAGCGCTGATGCCGCGGAAGGTGCTGATGAGTGATTCGGGTCAAGGAAGCTGATACTGAAATGGGCTTCCTGGCGGGAGGATGTTTTGAACTGAGTGATGAGATCCTTCGCTGCGCTCAGGATGATAAAATATCTAAATACCGGTTACATCAAGAGGGGCATATTGCAATATGCCCCTCTTGATGTAATTCCGGGCTCATGGTGTATCATTCTGAACCCTTCTCCGTGTCATTCTGAACCCTTCTCTGTGTCATTCTGAACGAAATGAAGAATCTCGCTTTTTCGCTTATGATAAACTCCGCGAAGGATCTCATTGTTTTTGCTTTGCCTTTGCCGCCATCAGTTCGCAGGGCTTGCGGTTGCATTTTCGCGCCCCCATCTCCGCTACATTTATTTTATAAAGCCTCAGATCCAGGTTCGCAGGCATCTTTTTAATCCCGTAGTATACCCTGTCTTTTACCTCCTCCAACCTCCCCTCAATCACCAGGGTGGTGCAGGGTTCCTTGAGTTTTTCCACAAACCAGCGCGGCTTGCAGATGGTAAAACAAATATTTTTGTTCTTCCTGAGACAGGCCATTTTCCGCCCGGCGGTGACCATGCCGCCGGCGGCAGCCAGCCCGAGAAGGATGGTCTTCTTTCGGTACATGTAGCCCATGGGCAGGGCATAGGGTTTGCCGCCGGCAAAGGAGAGAATTCCGTGCTGATTATGCCTGAGAAAGCGGTCAATTTCCCTCGCGGTGAGGTTCTTATAGTCAGCCATGAGTCACCCCTTTAATACGATAATAGAATCTGATCCAGAGGGGCGACCGGTCGCCCCTGCGGTTGAATATAATAATGACTGGATTCTGCGGGCGAGCCGCAGAATGAACCCCTGTGTATAGCAATAAAATTTTCACGCATGGTGGCGCCCCGGAGGAACATGGGGAACGATCGACGCCTCATCAGCCGTCCCTCTTACCGCTCCCATACCTGAAAGGACCTCAAGTTTTTTGCCTTGAGGGTACTGTCCCGGAGCACAATGCGCTCGGGGGTTATTTTGGTCATGATTTTGGTCCTGGTGATGTTTTCCTTAAATGCCTGCAGCGAGGCGGGATCCTGGGGCATTTCCGGGAGCATGAATAAAATGGTGGGAAAATAGATGTCGAGCCCCTCGGCAAACCCCGGATCCTTGCCGGACAGCAGCTCGGCCTTTCCCACGATTTGCACGCCCAGCGTATCCTTGAAATAATTCTCCGCCGGTCTGACATAGGCAAGGGACACCCGGTCATTTTCGTTCATCTGAAACAGCTTTTCGCCCTGCCGCTCGGACATGGCGTAGAGGTTCATGGTGTTGGGATCAATCACAAATTCGATAATCGTGGCCAGCGGATGGTTGTTATGGCTGGTTGCCAGGACGAATATTTCCCGGCCGTGCGTGCCCTGCAGAACCTCAACCACGCGTTTCGCAATGTCCTCCCGCGGCATCGCTCCCAGCGTTGATTTTGTAATGGTCATGGTGGCGGAGGTGTAGCCGTCGATATCCTTGATGTTTAAGGGATGACAGTCCACGCATTTCACCGATTCTTCGATCGGTAATTGCATGTACGGCCTGATACCCGCCTTGACATAGAGCAGAGCGGGGTCGAGGGCCTGGCTCAAGCCTGCCGGCAGGAAACACACGATTGCCGGCAGGGAGAGCATCAAGCGTTGCTTCATAAGCAAACCTCCTTTGTTACAAAAAATACTTGAATTTTCTAATCAATCGCCGCGTACCATATAAGATAACGGTTGGGCTTGCAAGCAAAATTATCACGGGAAGCCCGCGACCACCGGGTTGATTGAAAAGCATCAGTGAATTACCCCGCCACAGAGCTGCAAGGGATCAAAAGCTAAAAAGGACTCCTCCCCCCTGAGAGACTGCGTCATAATGGAGTAATTTACATGTCTGTCATTCTGAACCCTTCGCCGGTCATTCTGAGCCCTTCACTGTGTCATTCTTCT
>CAYWLT010000342.1:0-2435 GCA_964459295.1 uncultured Thermodesulfobacteriota bacterium | reverse complement strand
CGCTCCGGTGAAGGCAAGAAACAAATAGTCGCGTGTAATCCGGCAGTGCGGGGTGCCTGTTCTTGGCCCTGTATATGAACCTCCACCTGCATCACCCGCAGCGACAGTAAAAGGCGGAACAACCGATGCCAATGACCATTACCGAAAAAATTCTGGCGGAACACGCCCATGCGGAAACCGTGGTCCCGGGGCAGATGATCAAGGCCCGCGTCGATCTGATTCTCGCCAATGACATTACCGCGCCCCTGGCCATCGAGCAATTCCGGAAAACCGGACGCGGCGCGGTGTTTGACCGCGATAAAATCGTGTTTGTACTGGACCATTTCGCCCCGAACAAGGATATTATGTCGGCCGAGCAATGCCGCACCGTCAGAGAATTCGCCCGCGAACAGCGGCTCACCAACTATTTCGAGGGGGGCGAAATGGGGGTCGAGCATGCGCTGCTTCCGGAAAAGGGCCTGGTTAAGCCGGGTCAGGTGATTATCGGTGCCGACAGTCACACCTGCACCTACGGCGCCCTTGGAGCATTTGCCACCGGGGTTGGGAGTACCGACGTGGCCGCCGCCATGATTAGCGGCGAAACCTGGTTCAGAGTGCCTGAATCCATCAAGTTTATAGTGAGCGGACATTTTCGCCCCTGGGTGGGGGGGAAGGACCTCATCCTCCATATCATCGGCGATATCGGAGTTGACGGCGCCCTTTATCGGGCCATGGAATTCAGCGGCGAGGTCATCAGCCGGCTTTGCATGTCTGACCGGCTCAGTATGGCAAATATGGCGATTGAGGCAGGGGCAAAATGCGGTATCATGCCTCCGGACGAGGTAACCCGCGCCTATCTGAACCAGCGATTGCCTTCCTCCGATCAGGGGCGCTTCATCCAGAGCGACCAGGGCGCGGGCTATGCCGAGACGAAGGAGTATTGCGTCTCCGACCTCGAGCCCCAGGTCGCCTTTCCCCATTCACCGGAAAATGTGCATGCCATCAGCCGCATCGGCAGGATAGCCATTAACCAGGCGGTTATCGGAAGCTGCACCAACGGCAGGCTTGAAGATCTGGAAGTGGCCGCACGGGTTCTAAACGGCCGGCGGGCAGACCCATCGGTCAGGCTGATCATCATCCCGGCAACCCCATGGATTTATGAGCAGGCACTGCGGCGAGGCTATCTCGAGACCTTCATCAAGGCGCACGCCATCATCAGCCCGCCCACCTGCGGACCCTGCCTGGGCGGCCACATGGGCATTCTTGCTAAAGGAGAGCGGGCCATTGCCACAACCAATCGCAATTTCGTCGGACGGATGGGCCATCCCGAAAGCGAGGTGTACCTGGCAAGCCCGGCCATCGCCGCCGCATCGGCGGTGGCAGGCTACATTTGCGGCCCGGAGGAAATAGAAGTCAAGGACAAGCCATGAAAGGACATTGCTGGAAATACGGCGCCGATATCAATACCGATTTCATCATAGCCGGACGCTATCTGAACACCACGGATCCGCGCTTGCTGGCCGGCCACTGCATGGAGGACCTCGATCCCCAGTTCTCCCGGCGGGTGAAGGCGGGGGATATCATGCTCGCGGACAAGAATTTCGGCTGCGGCAGCTCCCGGGAACATGCCCCGCTGGCGCTCAAGGCCGCCGGCATTGCCTGCGTCATCGCGAAAAGTTTTGCCCGCATTTTTTACCGGAACGCCTTTAATCTCGGCCTCCCCCTTCTGGTCTGTCCGGAGGCCTATGACGCTTGTGACAGCGGCGACGAAATGGAGATTTCGCTGCAAACCGGAGTCATACATAACCTGACCAAGGGACGATCCTTCCGGGCGGAACCGATCCCGGAATTCATGCAGCAGATAATCCGCAGCGGCGGCCTGATGCAGTATGTGACGGAAACAGATCAGGGGAAGAGCAATCAGCATTAAAAATAAACGCGGGAGCAGATCGATGTATAACATTGCGGTTGTGCCCGGTGACGGTACCGGGCCGGAGGTGATTAATGAGGGACTGAAGGTCCTCAAGGCATTGTCAGAAAAGACCCGTTTTGCCTATCAGACCGTCACCTATGACTTCGGCGGCGAGCGCTATAAAAGAACCGGCGAAACCCTTCCCGGCGCCGCCCTGCGGGAATTCATGCAGGCCGACGCCATTTATCTCGGTGCCATCGGACACCCCGATGTAACGCCGGGCATCCTGGAGAAAGGCATACTGCTGACCATCCGCTTTGAGCTCGACCAGTACATTAATTTGCGGCCGGTAAAACTGTACCCCCATGTGGAGACGCCGCTTAAGGATAAGGGACCGGAAGACATAGATTTTGTAGTCATAAGGGAGAACACCGAGGGCCTGTACGTAGGCATCGGCTGTTTGTTTAAGAATGGAACCCCTGATGAAATTGCCGCTCAGGAATCAGTTAACACCCGCAAGGGGGTTGAACGCTGAGTGCCCTAT
>CAYWLT010000341.1:0-2463 GCA_964459295.1 uncultured Thermodesulfobacteriota bacterium | reverse complement strand
CTCTTGAGGCCGATGGGAAGCCGGGCCTGCCGCTGGTGAGCGTGCGGTGAGGACACCGCTCTGCTTACCATCAGGTGCGCTTTGCCGCTTCGGCTCCGGGGATGATGTCACTGCACGTTGATGATGCCGCGGGGCGTCCGGTGGAGCATGCCGAGGTGGGATGGAAACAGGAGCGCTATTGTGCCACCGACCGGCTGGGCTACTGTTTTTTTCAGTGGGATGGGTCCAGGCTTCCGTTTACCGTTCAGCGGGACGGCTACCGTCCGATCATGGGTCAGCTTGAACGGGGAGCGAGCATGGCCCGAACGGAGGATGTGACGCTGCGCCCGGTGGACGATGGGCTGCTGCAGGGCAGGGTCATCATGATCGATCCCCGGGGAGGGGATGACCATCGCCGATCAGGCGCTGCGGGTGAGCGGCAGCGGTACGCGGATAATCTGCAGGTGGCCCTTCAGATCGAGGAATTGCTCCGGTATGCCGGGGCCGGCGCCGTGCTGACACGGGTGAAGGATACATCCCCGGGGCCGGCGGAGAAGGTTGCAAAATCCGAGGAGGTGTCCGCCGACCTGGTTATTGCGCTCGACCATGGCAAGCGCCCCGGCGTCGCCTACTATTACAACAGCGCGAAGGGCAAGCTGCTTGCCGGTTTGCTCCGGAAGGAGATGGAGGCGGGGTTATGCGGCAAGCGGGTGGCGCTCGGTGAAAGCACCGATTTCCTCATCGTGCACACCGGCATGCCCGCAGTGGCGGTCAGCTTCGGAGATCGGGGGCGCAAGAAAAGGGGAGGAGATAGGGAGGTGCAATCATGGCAGGAAGCGCGGGCGGTCTACCGGGCGGTGCGCGATTATTTTGCAGCACAGAGATAACAGGGTCACATCTTAACTATTAACCGTAACCGGAGAGGAATGGCGTGAACAGGGAGATATTCAGGGAGTACGATATCAGGGGCGTTGTGGGAGAAACGTTAACCGGCCAGGATGCGGTAAACTTCGGCAAGGGATTCGGCACCTACCTCGGGGAGCGGGGCGGAAAGGTGGTGACGGTGGGCAGGGACAACCGGCTGAGTTCGCCTGAACTGCAGGCGGCGGTGATCGAGGGCCTGCTCTCAACCGGGTGCCGGGTCTATGATGTGGGCCAGCTTCCCACCCCCGCCTTTTATTTTTCAGTGATCCATTGCAAGGCGGACGGAGGCATCATGGTCACCGCCAGCCACAACCCCCCCAGCTATAACGGCTTCAAGCTGCGCCTGGGGGAAGCGGCGGTGTTCGGTGGGGAAATCCAAAAGATAGCCTCGATCATTGAGTCGGGGGTCTTCGCGGAAGGGAAGGGAAGCCGCGAAGCGCGGGAGGTTGTTGATGATTACCTCGCGGCCATCAGGGCGAGGATACGCTTGAATCGCCGTCTCAAGGTGGTGGCTGACGCGGGAAACGGCACGGCCGGGCCGCTGGTGAAACGGCTGCTACATGACCTGGGATGCAATCTGGTCGCGCTCTACTGCGATCCGGACGGCACCTTCCCCCACCATCTTCCGGACCCGACCATAGATGAAAATGTTGCTGAACTGAGCGCGCTGGTGCGGGAGACGGGGGCTGCCGCGGGAGTTGCCTATGACGGTGACGCGGACCGCCTCGGGGCGGTGGATGAGCAGGGGGCGGTGGTGCGGGGGGACCAGCTTCTGTCGCTCTTTGCCGGGGCGGTGCTGGCGTGGAACCCGGCCCCGGTGGTTTTTGACGTGAAGTGCTCGGAGTCGCTGATAGAGACCGTCGCCCGGAGCGGGGGAACGCCGGTCATGTGGAAGACCGGATATCCCAACATCCAGGCCAGGATGAAGGAGGTTCAGGCGCCGGTGGGCGGAGAGATGAGCGGCCACTTCTATTTCATGGATGACTATTTCGGTTTTGATGACGGAATATTTGCGTCCTGCCGCCTGCTGCAACTCCTCTCCAACACCGACCGGCCGTTGAGCGCGCTGGTCGGCGCCCTGCCTTTCTATTGGTCAACCCCGGAAATAAGGGTGGAGTGCACCGAGCGGGAAAAATTCCGCATCGTCGGGGACCTCAAGGAACAGTTCGGCAGGCAGTATCAAACGGTGGACATCGACGGCATCCGGATACGCTTTGATGACGGCTGGGCATTGATCCGGGCCTCCAATACCCAGCCCATTCTGGTTTTGCGCTTTGAGGCCCGGACCCGCGAGCGGATGGAGGAGATACGGAACCTGGTCAAGGAGAAACTTGCCCGCTACCCATCGGTGAAGCTGGATTTTTAGGAGAACGATGCAATCTTAACGGCAGGAGCGGCCTCCGGCCGCGAATGAATCTGGCAGGCGGTTGAAAAACACCCATCTGATTTGTGGCTCAAAAGCCCCTCCCCCTTTGAGCCACATGTTATTCAGTAAACTTTATCAGTCTGCGCCACTACCTTTTCGATAACCTGCCGGCGCCCCGTGAACGAAGAGTCCTG
>CAYWLT010000340.1:0-2501 GCA_964459295.1 uncultured Thermodesulfobacteriota bacterium | reverse complement strand
AAAAAAACAAGCCATGCCGTTCCCGCGAAAGCGGGAATCATCATCTTGAGCGGCGCGATGAAAAAACGTTGCTTACCGATAAAAGGACTTAAATTTATATGTATTCTGCCGAAGAGCTGTTTGTTGCAAGAAATTACAACAGATGGCGGACGCTTTGCTAAATGGTTTGTTATGAACACCACGCCGTTTTTGAATTCGAAAATGAGGACCGTTTCGTAGGGGCGTCCGGCCGATCGCCCCTACATTTGGATAAGCATTTTCATGTATGTGGTGCCCCAGGGACATGAAGTTTTATTGATTTAGAAGATTTCTCGGATACCCTCGAAGGGACAAAAAACAGATTGTGACGCAGTCTCCACGGGGAGAAAGAATCACACTGACCTCATCTCTCCCGGGGGAGAGAGTTGAGGGGGGAATAGTGGCTTGTATTCCAGTGGCTTGTATTCCAATTTTCACGCCTGGTGGTGCCCTGAAGGGGCACGGGGGTTTAACCGGTAATCTTCACTCAAAGCGGCACAAGGATTTTCATGCAACAAAACTGTTGTAACGACGCCGGTAAAACGCTCCTGCTGCAGTCGATGGTATATGCGGCTGCCGCCTGCGCCATCGCGGCCGCAGGCATGGCGGTTCAAACCGCGGGAGGCGGCTTTCCTCTGACGGCGTCACTGCTTGCCGTTCTGGCGTCGGGGATTGTCAAATATGGTTTGACGCGTGAATGGCTTACGCCGGCCGAGGCCATCCAGGACGGCCTGATCGTGGGGCTGCTGGCGCTTGCCTCCAACCCGTCCATCAAGGTGTGGCAGGCCCCCGCGGCATGGCCCGATCTTTTTTTCATCACCAGCCCGGTTGCCGGAATTGCCGCCATCCTCTATCTGGTGCTGGTCGCAGGCGAGTTTAAGCGAACCGGCCGCCACCTTTCACCGGCGGCCGGCTGCAGCATGGTGCTGGCACCCTTGCTTTTCAACGGCCTTTTGCTTTTGCAGTCGCCGGTGATGCTTCAGCAGATAGGGCGTTTTGTCCTCCCGGGATCACCTGCGGCAGCGGAGGCGCTGCAGTGGCTGGGTACCGCGGTTGTGCTGGTGGCGGTCAATGAGGCGGTGGCGCTCGGCCTGAACGCGCTGCGCACCGGCAGGCTGCTCAGCGATGCGCGCCTGCACCTGCTGCTGGTGACGAGCGCATTGCTGGCATCGGTCACGCCATATATGGCCCGCTGGGGTTCGAGCGCTCAGCTGGCCGCGCTGCCGCCGGTTGGGCGGGAGGGGGTTGCGGTTGCCGCCGCGGTGCTTTCACAGGCCGGCCTCTGGGCGCAGGTCTTTCTGATCACCGGGCTGATCATGGATGCCCTCAACGCCAAAAATCCCCTGTGGTACTGGGGGTCAGGCCATTTCAGGGGCGGATTTATAAAAGGCGCCGTCTACAGCCTGGTCTTCATGGGGCTGATCCACTCCATGGCCGGGCTGATGCGTCTGCCCTCGACCCGCTCCCTGCTCACCGCCTATCCGCTGCTCAGCGCGTGTGTCTTCGGCGCCGTACTGTTTCCCCTGCTCAAGACCATCATCGAGAGCTTTGACGGCGACAATCATTTTTTTCAGCGACTTCGTAACAGCTATGCGGATGCCGCCGGCTTCCTGCGCGGTGCGGCGGTCGGTGCGGCGGTTGCCGTCGCCCTGCAGTCCGGCGTGTCGGCGGCGGGCGGGGGGGCCCGGTGGCTGTACGGGTTTGCCGCCGGGGCGGCCGCGTACGCGCTGGTCGATGTGCTGCGCGACACCCTGCAGATCAGGCTGCAGAGGAAACGGCTCCGGCTGCAGTCGTGGCGGGTTTATGGAGTGGAGGCGGTGCTGGGCGGCCTGGCGGGGGGGGCGCTCGCCTGGTATGTCGACCTGCTTCAGGCGGAGGTCATCGCGGCAAAATTTAAAAACTATGCCGCTCTCTTTTACGCCGCTCAGGGGATACCGGTAAAGGAGTACGTGGTGTACCCGCTGTTCAGCAAGTGGGGGGCCATGAACCTTGGCGTGGTCGATGGCGGCGTGAGCCTGTTCTTCAAGGAAACTTTGTCGGGGGTGATCAACTGGTCGATTGCCGCGCCCCTGTTCAGCGTCAACCTGGTGCTGCTCAATGCGCTGCTCAAGCGCAGCACCGCCCCCCTGCGCCAGCTCTTCACCCGGAGCGGTTTGGTGGGCGTTGCCGAACAGGCCTTTCGGGTGCAGCGCTGGGGCCTGTGGATGGCGCCGATCATCTACTCGTTCCTGAGAATGGCGCCCGATCCCACCTGGTATAACCAGGACGGGGCCGTCCGCACGGCGCTTGCCACGGTCAAGGGATTTACCACATCCCCCGAGGCCTTTCGCGCCTGGAGCCTGCAGACCTTCGTCAACCTGCTCGCCTTCGACTGGCTGCGCATCGCCATCTTTATCGATCATATGGGATTGCGGGTGGCAACGCTGGTGAACCTCTCCTTTGTGGGGGTTGATATCATTGACGAAAAGACGGCCCGCTTTCTA
>CAYWLT010000339.1:0-2513 GCA_964459295.1 uncultured Thermodesulfobacteriota bacterium | reverse complement strand
GTTGTTTTAGCCGCAAGTAACTGCAGAACATTTGTGTGCCCCTCACCCCATCCCTCTCCCACAGCGGGGAGAGGGGGATCATTGATTATCCCTTCCCTTGAGGGTGCCGAGTAAAAACAAAGGTTCCCTCGCCCCACCGGGGGGGGAGGGTCAGGGTGAGGGGGCATCACGAATCTATTTTCTAAGCAAACCGGAGGTAAAATCATGGCAATTATAGCGGTCTGCGGAGGTCTCAGGAAGGAGAGCAACACCAACAAGCTGGTGAAAAAGGTTGCGGAAGCCTCAGGGTATGACTGTGAAATCATAGAACTTGCCGGTGTGGACATCAAACCCTGCACCGGCTGCGGGGAGTGCATTATGAACGAGGGGAGCTGTATTATCAAAGACGGCATGCAGCCCATCTATGACAAATTAATGAAGGCCGACGGGCTGATTATCGGCTCGCCCACCTATTACATGGATATTTCCGGGGCGATCAAGTGCTTCATTGACCGGAGCATGCCCATATTCTACCGGAACCTCGGCCCTGAATACAACCCGAATATGCCGTGGCTGGGGAAGCGGCCCCTCGCGGGTAAGCCGGCGGTGACGGTCACCACGGTCGCCGGGGGAGGCCAGGAAAGGACCGGGGAAACGCTTAAAATATTTGTGGATGATATCAACCACATGGCGCTCGTCGCCGAGGTTGCTGAGGCCATCGGCATGAATGACGTCGATGACATGCCCGAGGTGATGAAGCGCGCCGCGGAGGCGGGAATGAAGCTGGGGAAAGTGTTCAAGAGGGCCTGTTAGACAGCTGGCCAGCTGACTCGCGGACAAGCCTGCTCGCTGTCTAGCTGTCCCGTTGTCAATAAGGGGAGACCGTTAATGAATGGTGTATCACGCACCTGTGGCATATTGAAAATTGCACTTACATTCCTGCTCCTGCCCGGCGCAATGGCCGCGCTTGCGACCGCCTGCTCCCGGCAGGAAAAGGCGCCGCCCCCGGTTCCCACGGTTGAGACCGCCGAGGTCATTCTCCGGGACGTGCCCATCTACTCGGATTGGGTGGGCACGACGGAGGGGCTGGTTAACGCCACCATCCGCGCCCAGGTCACCGGCTACCTGATAAAACAAAATTATCAGGAGGGGGCGTTTGTTAAAAAAGGTGATGTGCTGTTTGAAATTGATGCACGGCCCTTTGAGGCGGTCCTGGCGGAAGCGGAGGGGGTGCTGGCACGCAACCAGGCGCGCTGGGTAAATGCCAAGGCCGATCTCGATCGCATCGCGCCGCTGGCCGAGGCCAACGCCTTGAGCGAAAAAGAGCTTGATGCCGCTGTTGCGGCCGAGGGATCGGCGCAGGCCGATGTACAGGCGGCCCGGGCGGCAGTGGTCAAGGCCAGGGTTGATCTGGGCTTTACCAAAATCACCTCCCCCATTGACGGGATCGCCGGCATTGCCAAGGCCCAGATCGGCGATCTCGTCGGCACGCCGCAGGGGGCTGAGCTGACCACCGTCTCAACCGTCGATCCCATCAAGGTTTATATCTCGGCAAGCGAGCAGGAATATCTGAAGTTCATGCGGCAGCTCACCGGCCGGGAACAGGACCTAGCACTTGATCTTTTTCTTGCTGACGGGAACCTCTATCAACACAAGGGCAGATTTGTCTTTGCCGACCGCCAGGTCAACGTCAAGACCGGAACCATTACCGTGGCCGCGCATTTTCCCAACCCGGGCAACGTGCTCCGGCCGGGTCAATTCGCGCGGGTGAGGGCGGCGCTCACCTTTAAAAAGAATGCCCTGCTCGTTCCCCAGCGGGCGGTGACCGAACTCCAGGGCGGCTACCAGGTGGCGGTGGTCGACGGGAATGCCGTGGTGCGTATCCGGCCGGTAAAGGCGGCTGAACGCTCGGGTTCTTTATGGGCAATCGATGAGGGTCTGGCAGCGGGTGAGCGCGTGGTCGTTGAAGGAGTGCAGAAGGTGACGGAAGGCATGAAGGTCAATCCCGTTCCTTTTAAGCCTCCGAGCGGCAACGCCGTAGCGCCGGCACAGTCCGCACCCCCGGCATCCAGAGTACCGAACAGGTAATCCGCCATGGCGCGTTTCTTCATCAACCGGCCGATTGTGGCCATGGTCATTTCCATCATCATGGTGCTGGTGGGATCCATCTCCATGCTGATGCTGCCGGTGGCGAAGTTTCCCAAGATTGTCCCTCCCGAAATTCAGCTTCAGACCACCTTTGTCGGCGCGGACGCGCTGGCGGTTGAGCAGTCGGTGGCCACGCCGGTCGAGCAGCAGATGAGCGGCGTGGACAACATGAACTACATGTATTCCATCAACGCCAACAACGGTCAGATGACGCTCTATGTCAATTTCGACGTGAAAACGGACGCCAACACCGATCAAATCCTGGCTCAGATGCGTCAGAGCCAGGCCGAATCCCAGCTGCCCGCCGACGTGCGCAGCTTCGGCGTCACGGTGCAAAAATCCACCTCCGCGCCGCTCATCATGTTCGCCCTGTATTCGCCCAACGG
>CAYWLT010000338.1:0-2531 GCA_964459295.1 uncultured Thermodesulfobacteriota bacterium | reverse complement strand
CTACCGCTGCGCTCAGATCAATGTTTCCGCAAAACCGGGATACAGCTCTGCCCAGGTGATGCGGGCGCTCGAGGAAGTGTTTCGTCAGACCATGCCCTCCGAGATGGGGTTTGACTATTACGGCATGTCCTTTCAGGAATACAAGGCGCAGCAGGGTGTGCCGGCGGCGGCGGTGTTTGCCCTCTCGCTTCTTTTTGCCTTTTTGATTCTCGCGGCTCAGTATGAGAGCTGGACCCTCCCCTTGAGCGTGCTGCTGTGCACCCCGATCGCGGTTTTCGGTGCGTTTGCCGCCTTGTGGATCGGCCGCCACGAAAACAATATCTATGCCCAGATCGGCCTGATCATGCTCATCGGACTGTCGGCAAAGAACTCCATTCTCATCGTTGAGTTTGCCAAAAATCGCTACCGGCAGGGCATGTCGCTGTTGGAAGCGGCGATTGCCGGGGCGCGGCTCCGGCTCCGGCCCATACTGATGACCAGCTTCGCCTTCATCTTCGGCTGTCTCCCCCTGGCCATCGCGAGCGGCGCGGGGGCGCTGACCCGGCAGATCATGGGCATCACCGTGATCGGGGGGATGCTCGCGGCCAGCGGCATCGCCATTTTCTTCATACCGGTGACCTTCACCGTGGTGGAAGCCATAACAGAACGCCGGTCAAAAAAAATCTGATGGTCCGTCTTTCCCGAACATCATCCGCCTGCCGCGGTACGCCCGGATATGCCATGGCGTGGATGATAATCGGTGACAACGGTTGCGAAAAATGATACATAAGCGGCTGGAACGGGTCGCTTCTTTTGCAACGGCGCGCCGCAGCGAAGGATTACGGCGCCGGTACCTCCGGGCGATCGTTCCGGTGTGGCCGCCCGAGTCATGCAACGGGGATTAATTTACCAGGAGGAATAAAAATGTCGGTTCCGTATGATGTTGTAGTTGTCGGTGCGGGGCCCGGCGGATTGATGGCCGCGCTGACCGCCCGTCGCGAGGGTTTGAGGGTTCTGCTGGTTGAACAGAAGACGGAGATCGCCCGCGTGCAAAGGACCTGCGCCGAGGCATTGATTACCAAGCCCAATTGTGACGGCGAAACCGTATCCATCGCGGACGGGAAGATCATTTTTCATATCAATGATTTTTCCATACCCTATCGCGGGGCCTGGGTGGAGATGAAACGGATGATCCGCCTGTCGTCGGACGGCCACAAGCTGACGATTGAACGCGAGGAAACGCCGGTGGCCATGATATTGAACAAGGAAATATTGCTGGAAAATCTCCTTGAGCAGGTGGAAAAGAGCGGATGCGAAATTCAGACGGAGACCATGGGCATAAAGGCGGTGAATACCGGGGATGGTGTTACGGTGACGCTTCAGAAAAAAGGCGTGCGCGATGAAGTTACATCAAAGATTGCCATTGCCGCTGACGGGGTCAATTCACGCATCACTCAAAATCTGGGACTCAACCAGGAGAGAAAATTATTCGACACGCCAAAGATAGTCTCCTATGTTTTGGCCGGCGTAAAACCGGCCATTCCCGATGCCTTCATCATGTTTCAGGGGAAATCATTCGGCGGCTATTTTATGCCCAAGGCGCCGCGTGAAAAGGGCGGCCCTCCTCTCTATGAGTTATGCGGGCTTAGCGAGGAGCTTATAAAAACATTTATGGCGGAGGGCAGACTGGCTTCCTGGTTCAAAGATGCGCGGGTGGTGAAGAAGACTTCGGCGGTGATCAATTTTTATATGCCCCTCCACACCCCGGCTGCGGGAAAGATAATGATTGTCGGCGATGCGGCCTCCTTTATCGAGGTGTATATGCAGGGCGCCGTCATGTATGGCTACAGGGCGGCAAAGGCCGCTGCCCGGG
This sequence comes from uncultured Thermodesulfobacteriota bacterium, assembly GCA_964459295.1. Classification (GTDB taxonomy): domain Bacteria; phylum Desulfobacterota; class WTBG01; order WTBG01; family WTBG01; genus CAZWCD01. The sequence goes on along the minus strand of CAYWLT010000338.1, from coordinate 679 downwards.
AGTTGAGAGAAGGAAATGGCATCGGTGAGTATGTCAGGTACTGGCAGGATTCGTATGAGTACCACCGTGTCGAGAAGAGGGAGCAGGCATTCAGGACGGCGATCGGAATAACCCAGCTTTCGGATGAGGAGATTAATTGCCTCTTCGCCGCGTTGGAGCCTCACCCGATCAAGTCGTATTATGATGAGTTCGATGCCCCGGAAAAGATCATCGCGGCCATTTCAAAGCAGCTTCCACACATACGGAAAGACCGTCCGGAGCTTGCCGGTAAAATCGAGGCTGTTTTTCAATCATCGGTTGAAGAGATTTGCGAAAGAATGAGTGTGAAGGAAAAGTGATTTCACACGAGCCGGTCGCCGCCGCACAACGCCTATAACCGGATAGGAGAATCCATGTCAATCAAGTTTCCATTGTCACCCTGAATGAAAATGTAGGGTCTCATCTTGTCATTTCGAACGAATGTGAGAAATCTTACGAGATAAGCGGCGAAGCTTCTATGAACGGTTTGAAGGGCCATGCCCTGTCATGGCTGTAAACAATAGGACGCAGCGGAGTGCGTCCCTCCACAGGATCAAGTAAGGGACAGTAATCAGATTAATGAGGATTAATCAGGGTTGACAAAAAAGCATAAAGACGCTATAAGACAAAAGCGTGAAAATTGAACCACAGACAGTAAACT
>CAYWLT010000337.1:0-2555 GCA_964459295.1 uncultured Thermodesulfobacteriota bacterium | reverse complement strand
GCCTTTTTCTTTTTTTAAAACGTGATTAACCATCTTCAAGCATAAGGTCTGAGGCTGCAGCCGAAGAATCTCCATTTTCAACTCATTGATTCTATGAGATTCTTCACGGAGTTTATCCTGAGCGAATAACGGAGATTCTTCGCTCTGCTCAGAATGACCGGCGAAGGGTTCAGAATGACAAATATGAGATTTTCCTCATTATGACACGGTCTCCGCGGGGAGAGGGGATATTTTTCATCCTCTCGGCAGTAAGCGAGGTATTCAGTTAAATAATTATGAACAGGGAGACACAGTGAAACGGCTCGCTATCGGCTATCTTTCCACCATGTACCACACCTCCCATCTCATCAGGGCGCAGCGGTGGCTGGAGAAAGAGCTCGGGCTTCAACCGGAATGGGTGCTCTTCCCCACCGGGCCCGCCATGGTGGAGGCATTTGCCTCCGGATCCATCGACCTGGGATACATCGGGCTTCCTCCCGCGATGATCGGCATGGATCGGGGTATCCCAATGGTATGCATTGCCGGCGGCCATGCCGAGGGCACGGTGATGATTGCCCGCCCGGGCTATCAAGGATTTGATGCGCTGAAGAGCATCGGGGCGGTGCTCAGCCAGTTCAAGGGAATGCGGGTGGGTGCGCCCGCGGCAGGTTCGATTCACGACGTCATACTTCGCACATTGATTTGTGGAACGGGAGCGGAAATCGAGGTCGTCAACTATCCCTGGACAGATCTAATCCCGGAAGCCATCGATGCGGGCGAGATTGAAGGCGCGGTGGGCACGCCGGCGCTGGCGGTTCTCGGCTCACGATGGTACGGCACGACAACCATCATTCCGCCATGCGAACTCTGGCCGTTCAATCCCAGCTGCGGTATTGTGGTGAGAAAAGAGATGCTGGGTGAAGGACAACTGCTGCCGGATTTTCTGACCCTGCATGAAAAGGCGTGCAATCAGATTCGGGAGCATCCCGCTGAAGCAGCGGACATTGTGGCCGGAGCGCTCAAGGTGGTGGACGGCAGTTTTGTCAGGGAGGTATTCGCCCTCTCTCCCCGCTATTGCGCATCATTGCCCGATGGCTACCGCCGCTCGACCATGGCGTTTGTTGCGCCTTTAAAAAAGCTCGGGTATCTTACCGGCGATCTTTCCGAGGCGGACATTTTTAATACCAGTATCATAGAAACCATTCATCCCGATCCTGATCACTACTCCCAGCCCGCCCGCCTCTTCGCCCCACACAGTTTCTAATCCCCATTTTGCTTCGCACCGTTCGAACGTTATCTTATTTTATGGGGTGCGATGAGCAACAATGCTCGTGAGATAACTCCACTGCAATGTAAGGAAATGAAAAGAGTAACGCGCCTCACTCCTTGCGGGTAATGCTCTGAACGGTCTTGCGCACCATGGCGGCTATAAAGAGGGGAAGCAGTGCATAGACAACTTAATAAGAATATTATGCGCCTTTTCACCTACGTCCCCCTCTTCGTCCCTCTCTTTGCGTTATTGTTAGGTATGGTTATTTGGAAGTATTTCTGAAGAGATTATGTTTTCTAAAGCATCTATGAAGGGAGGCAGGTCATCTATAATTGTACCCCATAGCACATCAAGATCGATATCAAAATAAGCATGGATCAGGCGGTTTCGCATTGCAATCATATTAGCCCAGGGTATTTTCGGAAATTTCTCTTTTGTTTCATTGGTTACCTTCGATGCAGCCTCCCCGATGATTTCTATCGATTTTACCAGGGAAAGAACAAGCATCCGGTTATTATCAAGGTTGTTTCTCGCTTTATTCTTGGCAAAAGATATCGCTTCTTTTGCAGCATCAAGCATATGCCGAAAGCGTACGCTATCTTCCCGCCGCATACTGCACCTCCGCCGTATCCAGAACCTCCTGGCGAAAATAGCGGCTCAGTTCTGCAGGCGTCCTCAGATCCACCTTTCTCCTCATAAGATGAGAAAGCTCTAGCTCTATGCCTGACAGGCGAAAAAAACCAACTATCTGACCGGGTTCAAATTCCACTAGTACATCAACATCGCTTTCCGGCGTAAAGTCGTCCCGTAATGCTGAGCCAAAGATGGAGAGCTTTCTGATATGATGCTTCCTACAAAATATTTCTATTTCTTTCTTAGGAATGTCGATGGGTAATTTTCTTTTCATGCTAACCTGATTAAAATGGACATTTTAAACGTTTTTTTGATTTTATCATGGTACTAAGTCACACTGCAACTGATTTATTCACTGCCATTACTACCCGGTTCAGCAATCAGAACTTGGCGCTCCGATCTTCCTCTTTTTTACGCAATCTGATTTTTTCTCCTTCTGATTTATGCCTTCGGTCTTCTGAATTCAACATCCTTCCCACGGCCCTGCTTTCTGTCTCAGTTGACAGCGTTGCCGGAATCATCCGCGCCATGCTTCGTGATCCTAATTATGTTTTCCGTTTCTTAATCTAGGGTTTTTTTAGCATGAAAACAGGCTTTTAAGGTCATATTTAGCCCCTTATAAAGCCATTTGTGTTTTTATTTCAAGTGGTTGACTTGGTCCGACCCTGCCGAA
>CAYWLT010000336.1:0-2568 GCA_964459295.1 uncultured Thermodesulfobacteriota bacterium | reverse complement strand
TATTTGCTCACTCGGCAAACAATGGGTCAAAGAATACACGGTGCACGAGCCTGACAGCGGCATCGTTCACGAGGCAATCGACGGGGAAAAAAACGGGGGCTTCGTCAGCATACCCTACCTGTGCAAGAAAGAGGGTACCTATCGGCTTTCATCGCACATTCCAACCGGCTATTACACCATTTACCAGACCAAGAACGGCGAGTGGCACCACTTTACCGAGCCGCTGGATACCATGGAGCATCCCGAAGAGGTGGAAAAGATCCTCATTTCCCTGCGCTATTGGGAGTGGACCAAGGCCATCATGACCGTGGGCAAGCCGGATGACAATGCCCTGAAACCGCTGGGACAGGAAATGGAAATCATGCTTGATAAAAACCCGGTTGCCTACAAGGCGGGGGATACGGTTCATTTCACCGTGCTGAAAGACGGCAAGCCGCTGACCGAGCCGGGGGGGTCGTTCTACGCCCAGGACCAGGGGCGCTCTTCCGGTTTCGATGACTTTCTCTATGACAATGAGCCGCTCAATGAAGACGGCACGGGCAGCTTTAAAATCACCCGCCCGGCGGTCTGGCACTTGAAGGTTCATTGGGGCTATCCCGCGCCCAAGGAGTATGAAGACAAGTGCTGGATATTCGGTTATATCTGCTCTCTTACCTTCCAGGTCGATCCCGAATGGGGCATAAAAAACCCGTCTTATACCCTGTGAACGATGAATGGCGTGCGCTATTCTTCGGGCAGCGTGGATTGGAAGATATGGTGGAGAGGATGGAGGGCCATGCGCGGTCGTGGCCGCAGATAAACAAATGGCGCGCATGCGTGACGGCAGCCCCGCCGTGGAGGGAGCGGCTCTTTGCCGGGAATGTATAGCGTTTCAAGCCGCGCCTTTGAAAAAAATCAAAATTCCAAGTAACACCAATGCAAAAAAGCGCTTCCCTTTTGGGGTAAAAACTTGTATATGATCTGTGCGCGTTTTGCCGGACAGGCGTCGGAAGTAGATGACGGGCGGAAACGTTTTTTCAAAGTGGATTCTATGGAAGGGAGAAAAATGAAACTTGACGAGACCATTATTTCACGGGCGATTATCGACCGGTTTACCGAGAAGCTGAAGGACTGCCTGAGCATTGACGTTGCCATCGTGGGCGGCGGCCCCGCCGGCCTGATGGCGGCGATACGCCTGGCGAAGAAAAAGAAGAAGGTCGTCATTTTCGAGCGCAAGCTTTCCATCGGCGGCGGCATGTGGGGCGGGGGCATGATGTTTAACGAGCTGGTGGTGCAGGAGGAAGGGAAGCGGATTCTGCAGGAGCTGGACATACGCCACCTGCCCTACAGGAAGGGGTACTACACCGCCGACGCCATTGAAACGGTCTCCACCCTTTGCTCCCAGGCCATGCGGGCCGGCGCGCGCATTTTCAACCTGATGAGCGTCGAGGACGTGATGGTGCGCGAGGGCAGGGTGACCGGCGTGGTGCTCAACTGGACCGCGGTGGAGATGGCCAACCTGCATGTGGATCCGCTCTGCGTGGCGGCGAAATATGTGGTGGATGCCACCGGCCACGCCACCGAGGTGATCAAGGTGATCGAGCGCAAGGTGGGGGCGCACCTTTTCACCCAGACCGGCGGGGTGGTGGGGGAAAAATCTCTCTGGGCGGAAGTGGCCGAGACCGCTACCCTGGAGAACACCCGCGAGGTCTATCCCGGCGTGTTTGTGGCGGGCATGTCGGCCAACGCCACCTTCGGCAACCACCGCATGGGCCCGGTGTTCGGCGGCATGCTGCTTTCGGGAGAAAAGGTGGCCGAGCTCATCTTAAAGGATATGAGGTAGGAGGGAGGGTATAAAAGGGGGATGAGGTTGAGGGTTCAATAAATCTTAAGCACAAAATCCCAAGCCCTAAACAAATCCAAATGACCAAAATTCCAAGAGAGACAAACTGCAGTCCACAATCCGCAGTCGACAGTGAAGACCAAAAGAAGGCCTGTTGTTATTCTTCGTGTTCTTCATCATACTTTCTTCGTGGGTTTCGTGGTTGCAGTTTGGAACATTTGATATTTGGATTTTGAAATTGTTTGGGATTTGGGATTTTGGAGTTGAAGTTTGGGGCGTGTTGCTATACGCCCCTTTTTGTTGTGCGCCCGGCAGAGGCGCTGTTTTGGAGGTGCAAGTCCTCCCGTAATCAGGCCATCGAGAGCGAAGCGAGCGGCAACTGCGTAAGGGTGACCGAGCGTGGGAAGGAAGCCGGGAGGGTAAACCGCGGGCCGATGGACAAGAACCGGATACGAGGCGACGCCGAGCGGGGCGAGCGGGCAACAGACCGCGAAGCTTCGATGGCCAAGGCGGCGTAAATCCGGCGGTCGTGCGGTGAAGGGCAGCGTTCTTACCTGGGGAGATCTCGCCTTACGCCTGAAAGGGTGATCCGGCAAAGGCAGGAGAGCGAGAAGTCAGCAGAGGTCGTAGTAGCCCTGCTCTAGAGGGGCGAAGGACCGAACGGAATAGAGAACGGATCGAACATGGACCTAGTGGCGGAGGGATGCGCAAACTGGGCATTCCGACAGAGCTTGACCGGTTCATCC
>CAYWLT010000335.1:0-2580 GCA_964459295.1 uncultured Thermodesulfobacteriota bacterium | reverse complement strand
TATCACCTGCCATGCTGCATAGGACTTTTGTTCAATTTTTAGAGGAACCCTTAAGTTTGCCGGGTACGACCTGATTGCCGTAACCGGCAGGGCCCGGCGCCCCGTATATGTAGATATTGCTGATGACACTATAGAAATCAGAAGTGCGGAGAAGCTCTGGGGCCGGACCATTCCTGAAATGCAGCGGATGATTAAAGATGCACGCGGTGACGAAAAGGTTCAGGTCATCGGGATCGGGCCAGCGGGAGAGCGCCTGGTGCGCCTGGCCAATGTCGCCAATGATATCAGATTTGCCGGAAAGGGCGGGAGCGGCGCGATTATGGGTTCGAAAAATCTGAAAGCCATTGCCATCCGGGGAAGCGGTATGGTTCAGGTGAGTGACCTGGTACGGTTGAGAGGGGTAAGCTTTACCATAATGGAGACCATGAACAAAAGTGAGATCATCCAGGCCCTGGGTACGTTCAGTTCAGCTTTTTTCAACCAGGCGGTGGCAGAGCTGCAGGACTTTGGATATAAGCACTTTCAGGAAGGGGGCTGGAAAGACGGCCCCATGCTCTATATCGAACATATTGCCAAGGCGCTGCATGAAGAATACAAGGCATGCTACGCCTGTCCCATCGGCTGCGGGGTGGTAAGCCGCATCAAGAAAGGGCCCTACCAGGGAGCGGAAACGGGAGGGCCCATGGCGGAAGCCTACTGGAACTGGGGATGGAAATGCGGGATAACTGACATAGAGGCCATCGGGAAGATTACCGAGATATGTAACGGCAACGGCATTTGTGTCAATTCCGCTGCCGAGCTGGCAGCCTGGATCATGGAGTGCCAGGAGCGCAGCCTTCTTTCAGCTGATGAGACGGGAGGCTTGCAGCTTACCTGGGGCGACTGGAAAGGTTCGATTGCCATGATGGAACTGATGGTTACAAGGGAAGGGTTTGGCAATGTCATTGCGGAAGGCGTAAGACGGGCGGCTGAAACGATCGGGCATGGAACAGAAGAGTTTGCCATGCACGTGAAAGGCATGGAACTTGATGGCGACGAATGGAGGCAAAATAAAGCATCGGCCCTGACTGCGGCAACCGCCGAGCGCGGGGCATCGGTGGTCAGGCCCTGGGGTTTTCCCATCGATATGGGGGTTCTCTTCCCGGATGTTACCGGGCTTAAGCAAAAACCTGATCCCGATGAAGAAAAGGGTATTGCCCAATGGTATAAGCCGTACAAAGAATTTACCGTCGCGGCAAACTGTGTGGGGGCGTGTCTATATCCCGCCCTTTTCAACATCCCGGACGTCCATCAAATCATTGAGGGGTATAATGCCGTTTCAGGAAGAGCGATCGGCCTAAAGGACTATCTCAAGGCCGGGGAAAGAACAATTAATATCCAGCGGGCCTTTAATGCCCGGGAAGGCTTTGTCCGCAAGGACGACACCCTGCCCAGGCGCTTCCTTACCGAGCCGGTAAAAGGGGGACCGGCCGACGGCCGGCGCATCAGGAATCTTGATGCCATGCTGGATGAGTACTATGAAGCGTCAGGATTTGATAAGAAAACCGGATGGCCGACCAGGATCAAACTGGCAGAGCTGGGCCTGGATGATGCGGCGGATCAGCTTTACCATAAATGATCGGGAGAAAAATAATGAAAAACAGCTACGATGTGGTTGTTATCGGAGCGGGTATGGGCGGCCTTTCATGCGCCGCGTGGCTTGCCTATAAGGGCATGAAAGTCCTGGTGATTGAACAGAATATCCAGCCCGGTGGTCTCTGTTCAAGCTACAGGCGTAATGGATTCAACTTTACCCCCGCTGCCTCAATTCTCACCGGCATGACCAAGAAAGACGGTGTCTTTTTGAGGTTGATCAAACAGCTGGGGATAGAAAGGGAGATTGAGTTCATACCCCTTGAGCAGGGTTATCATGTTCATCTGCCGGATTTTAATTATTTTCTCTATTCCGGCGGAGAAGATGCGCGGGGCCGCTTGATTGAACAGCTCATCAGGCTTTTCCCCGGCGAGGCCGAGGGCATTAGTGCATTCTTCCGCAAGCTGGTTACCATTTACCGGCAGGCGGATTACGCCGCCTTTCTCGGTACCGGTCCCCTGGATGTGGGGCGAATTCTTGCCAAATGTCCGACCCTGGTCATGCATATGGGGAAGGGGATTGTCCCGTTTGTGGATAATTACGTCAAAGACCCGAAACTAAAGGCCGTGCTCTCGCTTAATTCCACCTGTGCCAACTTACCGCCTTCCCGAATGTCGCTCCTGGGGATTGCCGGCCTGCTGATTGAAGGGGGTTTATCCAACCCGCATGTGCAAGGGGGTCCCCAGGCAGTCTCTGATGCATTTGCCAAGAGTATTCGCGACCGGGGCGGGGAAGTAGTGCTCGGTCGCCTGGTGGAAAAGATCCTCATTGAGAACAAGAAAGCGTGCGGGGTACGAGTGGTTACATCACCCCTCGCATCCTGCCGTGGGACCGGAAGCGAAACTGAAAAACCGGAGGAGATACAGGCCCGGTATATTATTTCAAATGCTGCCGCCCGGCAGACCTTCCATGAGCTGGTGGGAGAGGATATACTGGATCGGTCGTTT
>CAYWLT010000334.1:0-2642 GCA_964459295.1 uncultured Thermodesulfobacteriota bacterium | reverse complement strand
CGGGTTAACCCTGAACTTGATCAGGGGAACGCAGGAGTGGGCGGGGCAGCGTTTCTCCCGCACGTGGGCCTCGTATTCATCGCGAAAATAGCGCATGGTGGTGAGCACCGGGTTGGGCGCGGTATTGCCCAGGCCGCAGAGCGCCGTGCCTTTGATGGTCGCCGCCAGATCCTGAAGGGTATCCAGGTCTTCCTCCGTCCCCTCGCCCTCGGTGATCCGGGTCAGGATGTCAAGCATCATCTTGGTCCCCACCCGGCAGGGTATGCACTTGCCGCATGATTCCTCCTGGGTGAACCCCAGGAAGAATTTTGCGATATCAACCATGCAGGTGGTCTCGTCCATCACCACCATGCCGCCGGACCCCATGATGGCGCCGGTCTGATTGATCGACTCATAGTCCACCGGGATGTCCACCAGCGATTCGGGAATGCAGCCGCCCGACGGGCCGCCCATCTGCACCGCCTTGAACTTGCGCTTTCCCTTGATGCCGCCGCCGATGTCGTAAATGATCGAGCGCAGGCTGGTGCCCATGGGCACCTCAACCAGTCCGATGTTGTTGACCGCGCCGGTCAGGGCGAACACCTTGGTGCCCTTGCTCTTTTCCGTTCCCAGCTCGCTGTACCAGCCGCCGCCGTGCAGGATGATGGGCGGGACATTGGCGTAGGTCTCCACGTTGTTCAAGATGGTCGGCTTTCGCCAGAGCCCCTTGTACGCCGGAAAGGGCGGCCGCGGCCGCGGCATGCCCCGCTTTCCCTCAATGGAGGTCATCAGCGCGGTTTCCTCACCACAGACAAACGCTCCGGCGCCCTGGTAAATGTCAATGTCGAAATCAAAGCCGGAGTTGAGGATGTTCTTGCCGAGCAGCCCGTAATCCCGCGCCTGCTCGATGGCGAGTTTGAGCCGGGAAACCGCCAGCGGATATTCGGCGCGCACATAAATGTGGCCCTGGCGGGATCCGATGGCCCGGGCGGCGATGGCCATGCCCTCCAGCACCGAATGGGGATCCGCCTCCAGAATGCTGCGGTCCATGAACGCGCCGGGGTCACCTTCGTCGCCGTTGCATAAAACATACTTCACCTCGCCCCGCGCCCGGGCGCAGAACTCCCACTTGAGCCCGGTGGGAAATCCCGCGCCGCCGCGGCCGCGCAGCCCGGAATTCTTCACTTCTTCGATGATTCCTTCCGGCGTCAGCTCGGTAAGGGCCCTTCCCAGGGCCTGGTATCCGTCGCGGGCGATGTACTCGTCAATCTTCTCCGCATCAATGATGCCGCGGTTCCTTAAGGCGCGGAGCACCTGCAGGCCGAAGAAGGAGATGTCCTGCATACGGGGAACCGTCGCCTTCTTTTCCTCCTCCCGGTACATGAGCTTCTCGACCGGCCGGCCCTTCATAAAATGCTCCGATACCAGCAGGGGAATGTCGTCCCGGGTGAGCTTTTGATAAAAGATCCCCTCGGGATAGACTACCATCACCGGCCCGACCGCGCAGAAGCCGTTGCATCCGGTGATGACCACCTGCACCTCTTCCTCCAGGCCGCATTTCTTGAGCTCTTCTTCAAGCGCCGTCCGCACCTGTAAGGACTTGTTGGACACGCAGCCGGTGCCGGCGCAAATCAATGCATGTGAGCGAAAGGTTTTCATCTGCCCGTTCCTTCCTGCCGCTTAATACGTGGTTTCACTGCCCACCGCCAGGGCATACTTTTCCACCATCTTTCCGCCGATAACGTGCTCCACCAGGATCTCCCTGGTTTTCGCGTCATCAAGATCCACATACTTGACCGGCGCTTCACCGAGCAGCTCGACCGTGGCCATGGGCTCACGGCTGCACAGCCCGGCGCACCCGGAGGTGGCGACCTCGATGTCTTTGAGGCCGTGCCGGTTCACTTCTTCCGTGACGGTATCCAGGATCTTCAGGGCCCCGGATCCGACGCCGCAGGTCCCGGTGTGGACATTGATCCTGGCCCGGCAGCCGTCCTCCCTGAGCGCCGAACGGAGACGGGCCCGGTCGCGGATTTTCCGCAGTTCGTCTATGGTGAAATTCAACATCCCTTGCTCCTTGCCAGACTCTGAAGCCGTTCCCTCCGGTGCTCAGCCGTCTTTCCCCTTTTCCGTTTCTTGGCACCGGGCAATGATCTCCACCGCGGTCTCCGGCTCAAGTTTGCCGAACACTTCTTCATCGAGGGTAATCACGGGGGCGATGCCGCAGGCGCCCAGGCACGCGACCTCTTCGATGCTGAAAAGGGCATCGTCGCTCGTATCCTGTTTCGGACCCATTTTCAGGTGCTCCCGTATTTTTTCAAGGATCTCCAGGGATCCCTTAAAATGGCAAGCCGTTCCGCGGCAGGCGCGGATGGTATGCTTCCCCCGGGGGGACAAATGAAAGCGGTTATAGAAAGTCAGGACTCCGTAAATCTCGCTGGAAGTCGCTCCCAGGTACCGGGTGACGATCGGGAAGGCATCCGGGGGGGCGTATCCGCAGAGGGCCTGGATTTTCTGCAGGACGATCAGAAGGTCGCACTTGCGCCCCTCATGCTCTTTGCAGATCTGCTCGATTTGGGCCAAATTCAGGTTTTTTGCCACGGGGCCGTCAGTTGACATTCCTTTCCTCCAGGATCCGGCAATGGCGGGAAGGATGATTTCGGGAA
>CAYWLT010000333.1:0-2681 GCA_964459295.1 uncultured Thermodesulfobacteriota bacterium | reverse complement strand
AAAACGTGATTAACCATCTTCAAGCATAAGGTCTGAGCCCTTCACTGTGTCATTCCGAGCGAAGCGAAGAATCTCCATTTGTCGCTCAGGGCAGGCTGCGCGAAGAATCTTCGTTTTTCGCTCAGGATAAACTCTGTGAAGAATCTCATAGAATCAATGAGTTGAAAATTGAGATTCTTCGGCTGCAGCCTCAGCCTCAGAATGACATTATGACCCAGTCTCCAAGGGAGAGGAAGTTAAAAAGGTTCCCCCTACCCTCTGGGGAGAGGTTTACCCGCCTCTGGCGGCGCCGAAGGCGACCAGGGGTTAGGGGGACATGATGTTAGCATCACCCCCACCTTAATCCTCCTCTGTTATCTCCCCTCTGTGAGCCTCTCTGCAAGAAACGGCGGCAGACCCGCGGCTATGATTTTTTCCTGCGTGCGTTTGATGTCATAGGGCACTCTTTTAATGTGAAATGAGGCCTCCTCCGGTTTGTAAATACCGTAGGCGGCACGCGGGTCGCCATCTCGGGGCTGGCCGACGCTTCCCACATTGATAAGATAGCGGCATGAATCAAGCAGGGTAAAGGTCAAATCCCGGATAACCGAGATGATTCCCTGCCGGTCCTGCACAAAGAACATCGGGTAGTGCGAATGACCGGTAAAGCAAATCGGCTGCTCACAATGCCTGAAACATTGCGCGGCATCTTCCAGGGAAAAGACATAGTTCCATCTCTCCGGCCGATAGGGGGTGGCGTGCACCAGCAGCATGCCGGGCAGACTGGCGGTCAGGGGCAGGGTTTTAAGGAAGGCGGCATGATCGGCGGTAATGATGCCCGCGGTCCATTCCACCGCTACCCGGGCCACAGGGTTGAAATAGGCGGTGTCGGCCAGACCCACCGCCGCCCGGTCGTGATTACCCGCCACCGCTTGGGGTGTGAGCCCGCGCAGGATTTCAATGCACTGATCCGGATCAGCGGCATATCCCACAATATCACCGAGGAAGAGAACCTGATCAACCTGCTCCTGCGCAAGATCCGTCAGCACTGCCTTAAATGCCTCAAGGTTACTGTGAATATCCGAGAGGATGACTATGCTCATGCGCCATGTCCTCTTCCGGTGATGGAAATCCCATGCTCACCAAATACTATTTCAGCCAGTTTTTGTCAATAGCAGCAATATGTTCGCCCGGCATGTGCATCTGGAACTGAATGGAAAAACATTGCTTTTTTTCGGGTGTTCATATAAGGATAATACACTTCACTCTGTTGGTATAAGCTTTTTTAAGCATTTATTGTGAGGAGACAACTTGAAGAAACAAAATGAGCTTGATCATCTGCGCAATGAGATTGACCTGATCAACGGGGAGATTTTGAAGCTCCTCAACCGGCGGGCGGAACTGGCCATAAAAGTCGGCGAGGTCAAGCGGGAGATGAAAAGCGGCTTTCATGTGCTTGACCGCGAGCAGAAGATCTATCAAAAACTTGAGAAGATGAACAAGGGGCCTTTTCCCAACAGCGCCATTCGCCCGGTATTCAGGGAAATCATCTCCGCGTCCCTCTCGCTCGAGCATGAACTGCGGGTGGTGTACCTTGGGCCCGAAGCCACCTTTTCCCACCTTGCCGCCATCAAGCAGTTCGGACAGTCGGCAACCTTTGTGCAGAGCAGGAGCCTGAAGGACATCTTTACCATGGTGGAGCACGATGAGTACGATTACGGGGTGGTGCCCATAGAAAACACCACCGAGGGAGTGGTGAATCCCACCCTGGACAAGTTCATTGATTCGCCGCTTAAAATCGCGGCTGAAATTCTCCTGGTGGTTTCCCATCATCTCCTGTCCAAAAAAGGGGTGCTGCAGGGGATCAGAGAGATCCATTCCCATGCCCAGGCAATCGCCCAGTGCAGCGGCTGGCTGGAGCGGAATGTTCCCAACATCCCCGCGGTCGAGGTTTTCAGTACCGCCAGGGCCGCCGAAACCGCGACCCGCAATCCCCGGGTAGCGGCCATTGCCGGGGAATTTGCCGCCAGCTTTTACGGACTCAAGCCCATCTATAAAAATATTGAAGACAATGACAAAAACATCACCCGCTTCTGGGTAATCAGCAAACGGTCGACCGGACCCACCGGTGAAGATAAAACCTCGATCATGCTGTCCATCAAGGACGGGGTGGGGGCGCTTCACAAAACGCTTCAGCCCTTTGCGCGGCACCGGATTAACCTGACTAAAATTGAATCGCGTCCCTTCCGGCAGCGCCCCTGGGAGTACATCTTCTTTATTGATATCGAAGGCCATGTCGAAGACACCGGCGTCAAGAAGGCGCTGGCGGCAGTAAGGCCCACGGTGCAGTTCCTGAAGATTCTCGGATCATATCCCCGGAGCGAGTCCAGGACCTGAGGCAGGGGATGGTTGCCCCTTAGGGCATCGGGAAAATGATTGTCAAATACAACTGGGGTCATTCTGCAGCTTGACCGCAGAATCCAGTTCATTTTTTATTGGATCCTGCGATCAGGTTGCAGGATGACAACTCCTGCATCGCAGGATTATATATTGTAGCACAGATTTCAAGTTGTCATTTCGAAGGAGCTGAGGCGACTGAGAAATCTTATAAGATTTCTCACGGAGTTTATCCTGAGCGACACAATGAAGATTCTTCGCTGCGCTCAGACCTTATGCTTGAAGATGGTTAATCACGTTTTAAA
>CAYWLT010000332.1:0-2689 GCA_964459295.1 uncultured Thermodesulfobacteriota bacterium | reverse complement strand
CAAGCGCTCCGCGCTGCAGCAGAAGGCGCTTTCCGCCGTCCGCCCGCTGGCGCAGCCCCGCCTCACCGACTTCGTGTCCGCCAGCCCGGCCATGCAGACGTTCATGAACATCGTGCGGCGTGTGGCGGCGAGCGACGTTCCGCTGCTCATCCTCGGCGAAACCGGGGTGGGAAAGGAGCGGCTGGCGCGGGCCATCCACGCGGAAAGCGCCCGGTCGAAGGGTCCGTTCATCACCGTCAATTGCGGCGCGCTGCCGGATACCCTGCTGGAAAGCGAGCTCTACGGTCACGAGGAGGGCGCCTTCACCGGAGCGATTCGCTCGCGGCGGGGATGGTTTGAGCTGGCGCACCGCGGGACCATCTTTCTCGATGAAATCGGCGAGCTGCCCAACCAGCTCCAGGTGAAGCTGCTGCACGTGCTGCAGGAACATGAAATCCAGCGGGTGGGAAGCGAGAAATCCTTCAAGGTGGACGTGCGGGTGATGGCCGCCACCAACCGCGACCTGGAAAAAGAGGTGCAGTCGCAATACTTCCGCAAGGACCTGTTTTACCGCCTGAGCGTCATGGCGCTCAAGATTCCGCCGCTGCGCGACCGCTGTGAGGACATCCCGGTATTGGTGGAAAGCTACATCCACTACCTCCGCCCCCGCATCGGCCGCGAGATTTACAGCATCACCCAGGAAGCGCTGGACGCCCTGTGCGCTTATGCGTGGCCGGGCAATGTGCGCGAGCTGATCAACGTCATCGAGCGCGCCATGCTGCTCTGCAACGGCGCCACCATCACCCTTGAAGACATGCCCACCGCCATCAGCAATATCGATGAGCCGGCACAGCCCCACCCCATGTCCCTGGCGTTCTCGCGGGACGGTGGGAACCTTCCCGAGGTGTGGCTGCAAAAGCCGCTGCACCAGGCCCGCCGGGAAATGCTGGAATGGTTTGAACGGAGCTACCTGATGGGTCTGCTGCAGCTGAACAGCGGGAGGGTGGGCAAGACCGCCAAGAAGGCGGGCATTCAGCCGCGGTCACTCTTCGACAAAATGAGGCGGCTGGGTTTGCGCAAGGAGGATTTCCGGTCGAAGGCGGCTGGCGGCACGGGCGATTAACCCCCTCACCAGACTTGCGTCATCATTCACTTCGATCGTCCATAAACGGCAGCCATCTCCGCCAGCGCCGTTGCGATGCGCGGCGCAAGCTGCTCCGGCAACACCCGCCATTTCCAGTTTCCGTCCGTCACCGAGGGGCGGTTCATGCGCGCCTCTTCCCCGAGCCCCAGCACATCCTGCATGGGTATGATCACCGTTTTCGCCACCGACATCATGGCCAGCCGTATCAGCTCCCGGTGGATGGCGTCCGCCTCCGGTTCCCGGCCCAGGTAGCGGAAGAAATTTCGTTTCACCTCCGGGGAGGCCTCATTGGCAAACCATCCGCGCGCGGTGTTGTTGTCGTGGGTGCCGGTATAGAGCACGCAGTTCTCCACGTGATTGTGCGGGAGATAGGGATTTTGCCCCTGCTCGTCATCGAAGGCGAAGAGCAGCACCTTCATGCCCGGAAACGCAAAGCGGTCCATTATCTCCTTCACATCGGAAGTGATAATGCCGAGGTCCTCTGCGACAATGGGGGCGCCGGGAAACCGCGCGGTTAAGACGCTGAAAAAATCCTCCGCCGGCGCCTCAACCCACGCGCCCTCGATGGCGTTCTTCCTGTCAGCCGGTATCTCCCAGTAGCCGACAAATCCGCGGAAATGGTCGATGCGCACCATGTCAAACAGCTCCAGATTATGGGCCATCCTGCGCATCCACCACTCATAGCCGTTCCGCTGCAGCACCTCCCACCGGTACAGGGGATTTCCCCAGCGCTGCCCGGTCTCGCTGAAATAATCGGGGGGGACACCCGCCACCGCCGTGGGCCGCTTTGCCCCATCGAGCTTGAACATTTCGGGAAACTCCCACACATCGGCGCTGTCATAATCGACATAGATGGGCATATCACCAAAGAAAGATATCCTCCGCTGGTTGCAATAGCTCTTCAGATCGGCCCACTGGGTGAAGAAGAGATATTGCAGGAATGTTTCGTACCCGATGGGATCGGCGAACTGTTTTGCCGCCTTCTGCATAGCGGAGAGATTCCGGTCCCGTAGGTCGGCAGGCCATTCCCCCCACACCCCGCCGCCGAAATGCGTCTTGAGGGTGACGAAGAGAGCGAAGACTTCCAGCCAGCTTTTATGGCGCTCGCAGAACTGCTCATAGCCTTTGTTGCCTGCCGGGGTGAAGCGGGTGTAGGCCTTGCGGAAGATCCGGTTTTTATACGTGATTACTGCGGGATAGTCCACGCAGTCCCGTGGAAATGCGGGAAGAGGCTCAAGGTCGTCGCGGGTCAGCAGGCCCATCTCCACCATGCGATCCGGGCTGATGAGATAGACGTTGCCCGCAAAGGCGGAAGTGCTGTGGTAGGGGGAGCTGCCGAAGGCGGGATCGACGGGATTCAGGGGGAGGATCTGCCAGTACCGCTGCCGCGCGCCGGCCAGGAAATCCGCAAAAGCATAGGCGGCATGCCCCAGGTCACCGATGCCGTATTGAGCCGGCAGTGCGGTTATAGGCAGCAATATCCCGCTTCCCCTTTCCTTCATATGTTCTCCTCAGTACTGTCCCAACGTTGTGTTAGAAACACCATTAAAACAAAAAACATATCAA
>CAYWLT010000331.1:0-2702 GCA_964459295.1 uncultured Thermodesulfobacteriota bacterium | reverse complement strand
TAGTCCAGTTCATCATAGGTCGCTTCCTTAAAACCGATGGAAAAGGTTTTCACCGGCTGGTTCATCAGTTGCTGCATCACCGCCACCACCAGGCTGGAATCAATCCCCCCGCTTAAAAATGCGCCGAGCGGCACGTCACTGCGCAGCCGAATCTTAACTGCCTCTTCAAATATCTCGCGCAGGCGCTCACCATAATCAGCAAGAGAGGGCAAGACCAGCTTGTTCCGGTAATTCAAATGCCAGTATCGCTTCAGCATCACCCTGCCCCCATCATAGGTAAGGGTATGACCGGGCGGGAGTTTTTTGATGCCGGCAAAGATGCTGGAAGGGCTGGGAACATACTGATAGGTGAGGTAGTGGTGCAAGGCCTGGAAATCAATGGTTGTATCAATGTCGGGACAGGCAAGCAGAGATTTAAGCTCCGAGGCAAAATGAAAACCCTCGCCGGTATTCGCATAGACAAAGGGCTTTTTCCCCACCCGGTCCCGGGCGCAGAACAACCGGGATTTTCTGCCGTCCCATAGAGCTAAGGAAAACATGCCCCGAAGGTCCCGGACGCACTCCTCCCCTTTTTCCTCGTAGAGGTGAATGATGGTTTCCGTGTCGGTGTGCGAGCGGAAGGTATGACCCCGGGCAAGCAGCTCGGCACGGATGTCCGGGTAATTATAAATTTCACCGTTGAAAACGATCCAGATGGACTCATCCTCATTGGACATTGGCTGGCGACCGGCCGGCGAGAGGTCTATAATGCTCAGCCTGCGGTGCCCGAGACCGACATTGCCGGCACAGTATGCGCCTTCATCGTCTGGTCCCCGGTGCCTGATCAGCGAGGACATCGCTTCCAGTTCATCCGGCGTCACGTTCCTTTCCCGTTCATGATAGATGGTACCGCAGATGCCGCACATAGCATGTCCTTTATCACAGCCCGCAGCTGACCTGATAAACCCTGATTCCCCTGTCTCCCCTGGCAAATTCCTTGAGCAGCATAAACCCCTCCCCCACGCGGGAAAAATTTCGCTTGGTCACAATGATATAGTCATAGCCCCGCTCGCAATAATATGATGGCTGCTGGCCGATCACATCAGTATCCTGCCAGAGCCGGTATCGCCGGTAATCATCGGTGCGCGAACCTGCCGGGGAATCAATTTCAACGATGTCATAATACACTGCCGGCGTTGTTTCGAGAAGCAATTTCAGATAATCCGCCTTGATTAATTTGTGCGCACGCGCCCGATCATACTGTCGTCTGGTGTTCGTAGGAGCATTGGCGATTTTTGGTCCGGCATTGCCGGAGTTATCGAGAAGAATCCGGGATTGCGATGGAATATTTTGTTCAATCCACTTTTTGCATTCCAGGGTTATGCTCAGGGCGGCCCGATCATCGTCCCAGCGAATAATGATAGAGAGCGGATGCACGACCAGCACCAACAAAGCGACGAGCGCCATAGTTGGCCGGAGTCTGTCCGGCAGCATGCGGTATACTTCGTTGAGCAACGATGCGCCCAGCACCGCAGCCGGCGGAAAGGCACAAAGAATGTATTTTGCCTCAACGTAGCGATGCAGCGATGCAAAGGCGATGACCCCCAGCGCAGCGATTGCAATCACGCGCAGAGCTGCCGTTTTTGTCAGGAGGTAGCGGAATATGCCTGCTGCACAAACAATGCCTGCCGGCATCCCCCAATAACCCCGGCTGATATCCCTGAGATAATACCAAAGATTAAAGCCGGGCGATGCATGAAAGGACTGCAGCGCTGTTATTTCCTGCCATGCAGCGCCAAAGTCGAGGTAGAAATAGGGACAGGCGGTAAAATGGCCCGCGATCACGGCAGCTAGTCCCGGCAGCCATTCCCGCGAAACTGTTTTCCTGAGCAGCGTGCCGCTGCCTTCTCCTGAAAAATGTGCCGCCGCCAAAGCGGTCAGGGCAATAATGCCGTTGAATTTGGCGGCGGCCGCAAGCCCAATAAAAAATCCGGCGGAGAGATAATTGAAAAGCCGCTTATCCGAGATCAGCAGAAGCGAACGGTAGACTGCGCAGGTGAAGAAAAACGTGACCGCCGCATCAACCGTCGCATAATGCGAATGCACGACATGCTGATAACAGAGGGCAAGCAGGAGCGCCGCAAGGATACCTGTGCCTTCCCCCTTAACCTTCTTTCCTATCACATAGGTCATCCAGACCGTGGCGGTTCCGAGACATGCGGATAAACTCCTGGCAATGAGATAAAAGTGAGTTGGATCGCTCACAAACTGTACGGCAAACTGGTGAACCGATTTGTACTGGCCTGCCAGGAAGGCTAGAACAAAGTAAGCGCCATAGATGACGAAAAGAACATATTGAACCAGGCTGCCGTACTGAAAACGGTGGGGATTGAGATCGCCGCTTCCGAACCGAACCGCATGATTAACCACCTCCGATTCATCGCCATGATCTATCCCGGGGAGACCGAAGGAGATGCCCCAGATCCGGAGAACCAATGCCAGCAGGCACACCAGCAGCAGCGGCAACACCTTCTTCAGGGAGGAACGCGACGCATCTAAGAGAATGTTTTCTTGCATAACCGCAGTTCAGGGTGACTTCGCTTTTTTCCCTAGTTTCAGAATCATCAACAAGAGCATCGCAGGTATTTCAAAAGGTCTTATGACACCTGCAATAAAATTATGATCATATTATAAGCCAAAAATGCGGGCGGCCTGCTTGTGCC
>CAYWLT010000330.1:0-2741 GCA_964459295.1 uncultured Thermodesulfobacteriota bacterium | reverse complement strand
TCATTCGACCGCTTCAACCAAGGCAAGGAGGATTTCTGAGGCCAGGGCGACGCCGCGGCGCGCTCTTAGGGTATGCTTGGCGGGGGACCGGGGGGCGGGCGAAGGGCCTTTTTTAACCGCGCATTGGGCCGCCGCTTGTGCGGGGAGGGAAAAAAAGCGGTGGTGTTTGACGCGGACTTCAGCCTGCCGCGGCTGTGCATGTTGATGGAGGGAGCACCGCCCAATTCACTGCTGCGCCTGATAACCCGTCCGGCACAGGGGAAAGGCGTCTTACGGGAGCGTAATGGCATAACCCTGATTACGCTTGATGCCGATATTGCAACCACCGCTGCCTTGGCCACGGCTGAACGTCAGTCGCTGATGGAAGCCGTCAGGAGGAGCCTGGGAGAGGCCGGCATCGTATTGGCGATGACCTCCGGAGATTTTGTCAACGGAACCCGCATGTTTATTGAGGCGGCGGATGACGTCGTGGTGGTTACCCCCCAGCCGGTGGCTGAAATGATCAACGCCTATGGCTTGATTAAAAAGATTTGGCAGATTGATGAACAAGCGCGGGTGGGCATTGTCGCAAGCAGAAGCACCCTTTTTAGTCACGCGGATGCGGTATTTGGGAAGATGCAGCGGGTGGTGAAGAAGTTTTTGCACAAGCCCCTGCTCAATCATGGCTACCTGCCGGATGATCAAGGCATCGACGCATTTCTCAACCGGAACAAGCCGGCGGCGGACACAGCGCCTTCTCCTGAAACCGTACGGTACCTTGAGGCCATTGCGCAATCGCTTGCGGCCGGCGCGGTAAACCCGGGGGCGGATTCGGCATCGGGACAAAAGCCGACCCTGGCGGAAAGGTTGTTCGCGTGACCTTCGGCGCGGTGGGGGGGGGGACGTCGAACCGGGGTTGTGATAGTAAATAACCGCGCCGGTGGTTCAAGGGCTAAAAAGCCCATCTCCTTTGAGCCACGAAGCAGATGGGTGTTTTTCAACAACCTGCTAATTATCATCACGACCATGCATATTAAAAAAATCGAGGTATTCACCAAGGAGGAAATAACCGCCCTGGTGGCCGAGCAACATAAGTCCCTGGATGAAGGCCTGGAGCTGATCGGCGAGCGGCTGGGGAAAAAAGGTGAAGCGCCGTGGGACCTGGTGGGGATTGACCGCGAAAAAAGACTTGTGCTTATTCATGTGGAGGCGCTCACTGCCGACCGGATACTGTCGGCGCTGTTGAGCCGCCTGGATTGGGCATGGGAGCATCTGGACGGCATCGCCCGGATGTACCCGGATTACGGGATCGATTGCAACCGCCTGCCCCGGGTATGTGTCGTCGCCCCGGGATTCTCCCCCTCGATGAAGCGAAGTATGGGCTACCTGACTTACCGGGTGAGCATGGGCCTGTATGCCTATCGCTATCTACAGACCGATGCGGGTAAGGGGCTGCTGATTGAGCATCTGATGAGCAGGGTGAAATATGACCGGATTGCGAAAACGGAGGGCGTGAAGGTCAGGGTTCTTGAAGTACCCGCCCCCTCCAAGGTCACCACCGAGGAGATAATGGAATTTCTTCAGGAAGGAACGGGTTAGCGCCCGTATCCGCTTTGAAAAGGCGGGTTTGCCCTCTCCGTATGGTTGTCGCGCGTCGCGGGCGAGTTCGGCCTGATTTCTTACCCGGTCAGTCGACTATGATAAGGCAGTTTTTTCCGCCGAAGGGATTGGCCACATGTGCGGAGCACTGCGGATCGTTCTGCCATGTGCCGTCAACCAGAAACCGGTATTCATAACGGCCGGGCGATAGCTTGAGATTGACCTTCCACACCCCTTTAGAGGATTTCTTCAAGGGATTAACCGAGGGATCCCAGGCATTGAAATCTCCCGCCAGCTGGACGCTTTGTGCG
Organism: uncultured Thermodesulfobacteriota bacterium; assembly: GCA_964459295.1. Classification (GTDB taxonomy): domain Bacteria; phylum Desulfobacterota; class WTBG01; order WTBG01; family WTBG01; genus CAZWCD01. The sequence goes on along the minus strand of CAYWLT010000330.1, from coordinate 852 downwards.
TCAGGCGCCATGAATGAGCATTCCGCTTTTTTCGCACCCTGCCTTCTCGCCCCTGTACCTTTCGCCTCTTTTTTTACAACCATAAGCCACCCCCGATTCTTTCTGCTTCAATAGCCATTGCTGCTTCCACGCGCACGACGTCAACCGGACCGCCCGCCTTACTGATGACGGAACCATTCTAACAATTTGCCCGGGCATGTCAATGTTTAATTTGCGCGGAGGAGCCAGCCCGAACCGGAAAAAAAGTCAGGCTGCATTTTTGGTGCTTGACAAAACATATTATTTATGATGTTTTACTACGCTACCTATGGAGAGGAAGCTCGTTATTACCATCGATGGCCCTTCCGGAGCCGGGAAAAGCACCCTCGGCAGGCTGCTGGCTGAGGAACTTGATTATATGTATATTGACAGCGGCGCCCTGTACCGGGCGGTTGCGCTGAAGGCGCGGGAGAATGGTACGGATCCCGATGATGATGAAGCTCTCTTCCGGCTGTGCAGGAATCTGGCGATCGCCTTTCACCGGGAGAGCGACCGGTTGACGGTGATGCTCGACGGGAAGGACGTCACCGATGCCATCAGGGCGCCTGAAATAAGTATGCTTGCCTCCCGGGTATCCGCCCGGAAGACGGTGCGCGATGGACTGATGGATGTGCAGAGAAGGCTGGGGGAGGGGGGCGGCATCGTGGTCGAGGGGCGTGACATGGGGACGGTGGTTTTTCCCGACGCCGAGGTCAAGTTTTTTCTCCATGCCTCCTTGGAAACCCGGGGGGAAAGAAGGTGCCTGCAGTACCGCGAACAAGGCAGGCGGTATGACATCGGCACCATACCCAGGGACATTGAGAAGCGGGACTG
>CAYWLT010000329.1:0-2755 GCA_964459295.1 uncultured Thermodesulfobacteriota bacterium | reverse complement strand
TAAATAAGGCCGGCCGGTTGGTAGCGGCATTATTGACCAGTATGTCAATGCGATGAAATGCGTCAAGGGTCTGCCGCACCATGTTTTCAACGCTCTCCTCATCGGCAACATCGGTGGGAACGGGCAGCGCCCTTCCGCCCTCGGCGGCAATGCGATGCGCGGTTTCATATATGGTGCCGGCGATAAAACGGGACTTCTCCACCGTTCGAGCGGCAACCGTCACCATCGCCCCTTCCCGCGCAAATGCCAGCGCGAACGCCCGCCCCAACCCCCGGCTGGCACCGGTTACAATGACCACCTTATCCTTGAGCTTCATCATCGATTCCCTCCCTTGAGCCACTTACTATTCAGCAAGCGTCATCATCCCGCGTCGCTACTACCTCAACCGCCCGCTAGGGGCGCCGTTTGTCCAGGTACCGCTGAAACGTTTCTTCATGATCGGTCTCATCAGCCAGAACCTGCGCCAACACCGTTGTCACATCTGCATAGTCGTGAAACAGCTCCAGCTGGCGGGCGTAACGCTCGCGCGCCTCCCTTTCCAGCCGCAGGTCCGTCTCCAGCATGGTGCTTATGCTGTTGCTTTGATCAACCTTCCACTCTTCAAAGACCGGGGCGCCGCCATGGCGGTTGATCAGGTCGGAGAAAAAGAGCAGGTGCGACATCTCATCAAGCGCGGCGGACTTGAAGGATTCGGCAAGCAGGACATCCTGGTCTTTGGCGCTGATGCGGTGGCAGATGTATTGCAGGACCGCCCGAAATTCGCTGTTCATGTTGCCGTTCAAGGCATCGAGCATCGCGGTCTTATTGTTTTTATTGTCTTCTGATGACATGGCAATCCTTTACCAATGATATTTTAATCTTCGGTAGGAGCGCCTTCAGACGCGATGCATTCGCGGCGTAAAGCTGCTCCTACCAGTCCTAAACGTATCTGAGAGCGAAATACCCAGACTTATACATGTGATAATAACATTGTTTCAGAAATGTATCCATCAGGTGACCACCTCATGAAACAGCCGGCGTGCCCGCGCGCGCCCGATTATTTTACCCAGCATCTTCTGTGAATTATCGTTAGACAACAATGCGCCGACGTATGCCCGCCGAGACTCCTCGACGCGTGCCGCATACACGTGGTCAGTAATGGCCGCCGCCCGTTCAAACAGATCAAGGTAGAATTGCATATACGCGAAGGCGCATTTTTTAAGCTCAGGCAAATATGAGGTGGGAGGAAAGGTATAAATGGTATAGGGGGTATGGTACGGCATCATCCACTCGCGCACGGTCTGGGGAGTAAAGGTGCCGCAGCGCTCGCGGACAGATTGCATAGGCGCGATGTACCTTTCCCGGTATGCGCCATCGCTGAAAAGAGGGATACAGTTCACATAGCCGAACACCTTTTTCTTGGTGCAGGAAAAATCAAATGCAAAATCCGGCATGTCCGTGGTTGCATCCGGGTAGATGGCCATGCCGAAAATATCCAGGATGGGAACGGCAACCTTGATGCGCATGAAGTAAATTTTCCGAATTCTTTCGGCCTTCCAATTGTAGCATCGCAGGTCAAAAATCTTAAGCGGCAGGGTAATGTGGGCAAGCGACGGCGGCAGTTCGACCGGCTCAAGCCGGAGACGTTCAGCAAGGCAGCGTTTGGTTCTATCAAACAGTTCGTCCATGGCTCTTTCATTTCCTCCAAGCAGGAAATGCGATGTTAGAGACGGATCATTCTGCGGTTCGACCGCAGAATCCAGTTTACGCATGATGGAAGGCAATGCTTTGTCATGGCCGCATATCATGTTCGGACGTGACGGAGCGTGTCCCTCCATACATCTGTTTTCTGATTAACCCACATGCTTCTTGGGGAACCACGAAGCATGAAAATATTTTCCAATATGTTACTTCCCCCTCACCTCAATTCTCTCCCCCAGGGGAGAGGATATGGTTTTGGTCCCCTCTCGCCACCGCGGGAGAGGGTTAGGGTGAGGGGGCGTCATGAATCTGCTGTCGTGTTAAATATATACAAATATGCGAATAACTGTTGCAAACCATTCTGACTGATAGTAATAAATTTCCAGTTATCGTCTGATGCTTTGTTGCTTATTCTCAACGCTCATACCACTTCGCATATGTCAAACGAAACCTGGGATGAACGATACCGGCAGGACGGTGATAACATCAAAGAGCCTGCCCGCTTTCTGGTTGAGCAGTTCTCCCGCCTTCCCCGGGGCCGAGCGCTCGATCTGGCTGCCGGCAGCGGAAGGAACACCCTGTTTCTGGCCGAACACGGCTATCCGACTGATGCGGTCGATGCATCTCAAGTGGCAGTTGATAAATTGAACGATCTTGCCCAACGGCAATCTCTGCCCATCATCAGCACCAAGGCCGATCTGCCCGATCACGCGCCTGCGAAAAATACCTACGCGGTGATTCTCAATTTTTATTTTCTTGAACGCAAACTGTTTTTGCCCATCAAGGAGGGACTCATTGACGGCGGAATGCTCCTGTTCGAAACCTACACCCTGGAGCAGGCCCGCTTCGGCAGGCCGCGCAACCATGAATTTCTCCTCAAGCCCAACGAGCTCCTGCACAGCTTCATCGATCTCCACATCATTTATTACCATGAGCGAATTGATCGCTCAGGAAAAACGCCTCGGGCCATTGCCAGCCTGCTGGCAGAAAAACGCGGCTGAATATACGTTGCCTGAGTGGCCCCCTCACCCTAACCCCTGGTCGCCTTCGGCGCCGCCAGAGGCGGGTAAACCTC
>CAYWLT010000328.1:0-2788 GCA_964459295.1 uncultured Thermodesulfobacteriota bacterium | reverse complement strand
TTCAATAAACCGTATTTTCACCTCAAAAAAATGAATTTTTAGAGGTGCCCTTAATCTTATCCATGGCAAGCCTCCTTTCGGCATATGGTGTTTGGTGGTACAACCACTATACCCGAATTTGTGAGACTTGCCTTTTTCTTTTTTTAAAACGTGATTAACCATCTTCAAGCATAAGGTCTGAGCGAAGCGAAGAATCTCCATTTGTCGCTCAGGGCAGGCTCCGCGAAGAATCTCCTTGTTCGCTCAGGATAAACTCCGTGAAGAATCTCATAGAATCAATGAGTTTAAAATTGAGATTCTTCGGCTGCAGCCTCAGAATGACATTATGACACAGTATCCTGGGGGAGAGGATTGAGATGAGGGGGGACTTATTTATTCAGTATCATAGGTAACGGCGGCGCGGAGCCGCTTCTTTTCGGCGGAGCGGTGCTTGTTCTCCAGCATCTTCTCCTGCGCCCGCTTGGACCGTTTTCTTTTCTGTCGCCTTATTTTTTCAATCCGTTTTTTCTCCTCGTCGATAATACCGGCACGCAGCCGCTCAATCTTGTCCAGGAGCAGCCGCCTGGCCAAGAAGCGATTGATCGACTGGGAGCGCTCGCGCTGGCATTTCACCGAGAGACCGGTCGGCAGATGCCGGATAAATACGCAGGTGGAGGTTTTGTTTACCTTCTGACCGCCCGGACCCGAAGAGCGGATGAAGCTTTCCTCCAAGTCGCATTCCCGCACACCCAGCCTCTGCATGTGCTCGCTTAACGCCGCTTCTTTCTCTAACGATATCTTAAACAGCGCCATGTTCCCTTGGCATCCTCCTGCTAGGCCTTCATTTTTTTCAGCAGCCAAGCCATGTTCCGGCCCAGCGTTTTAAAGGTCACAATGCCTTCTTCATCCTTTTGCACCTCTCCCGGATCCCGCCCGATGCCGAGATTCCAGTAGACCGACCCGGGCACCATCATCTGCTGAATGAAGAAGAAAAAATTGATGGCGGAAAATGCAAAGGTCGCCCCTGCCCTTCTCACCGCCACCACCGCCGCGCCCGCTTTTCTTGCAAACAGGTAATCATTGGCCCGGGCAACCAAACCGGCGCGATCGATGAACGCCTTGGTCTCACTGCTCACATTGCTGAAATACACCGGTGACCCAATGATAATTCCATCGACTTCGATCATTTTCTTCACGTAGTCGTTCAACTCATCCTCAGTGATGACGCATTCCCTGTTCTTGTTCTTAAAACAGGCGTAGCAGGATGTGCAGCCACGGATGGGCTTCCCGCCCACCTGGACGATCTCGGTGTCAATACCCGCCCGCTCCAGTTCATCGCATACAACCTTGAGTGATTGGAATGTGTTGCCTTCCTTTCTCGGACTGCCGTTAAACGCCACAACCTTCATGTGTGTCCTCCTTCCCTGAAATCGTCCTGCCGTCTGCATCCGTTGCAGCCAGCTCAGTGAAGCCGCAGGTTATTTTTCAATACCGTCCCGGGCCACGATCCCTTTTTGATAATAATGTTTTACTTCCTTCATCTCTGTTACCAAATCAGCGCGCTCGAGTAACCTCGGGTCCGCTTTTCTTCCGGTAAAAACAAGCTCAACCGCATCCGGCTTCCCGTCAATCAGGGCAAGCAGGTCTTCAACCGTGAGCAATGAAAAATAGACCGCTATATTTGCCTCATCGAGTACGACCAGATCATACTGTTGCGAATTAATTGCCCGGCGGATATCTGCGTACCCCTCCCGCGCCAGGCGAAAATCTTCGTCAGTGGGTTTATTATGGACAAACGACTTTCTCCCGTACTGTCTGACCAGCAGCTGCGGGGCAAACCGCTCCAGTGCCTTGAGCTCACTGTACTCCATCCCCTTGACGAACTGGCCGATGAACACTCTAAGGCCGGCGCCAACCGCCCGCACCGCCAGACCGATTGCCGCGGTGGTCTTACCTTTGCCGTCCCCTGTATATACCTGCACATACCCTTTCATGCCGCTTCCTTTTTCCATAAACCGATGACGTTAGCCGACGTCAGCCAGTTCCAGCTTTCCCTGCCAGCGTTCCTGCAGCACTTGCCTTGTGATACGATGTTCCGGTAGCTCCAAGCCCGGATCTTCCTGCGCCAGGCGGAAAGCCTCGTTTCGAGCCGCATGCAGCGTTTTTACATCGTTAAGCGCTCGGGCAATCCTCAGATTCGGAATACCGGATTGTCGGATGCCCAGAAATTCACCCGGCCCCCTGATGTTAAAATCCTCCTCGGCAATCTTAAAACCGTCAGTGGTCCCCTCGATAATCTTCAGCCGCCGCATGGCATCACCGGTGCTGCCAACATGGGCCAGCAAAATACAGTGGGAAGGATGTTCGCCCCGCCCCACCCGTCCGCGCAACTGATGCAGTTGGGACAAACCGAACCGCTCCGCGTGCTCGATGACCATCAGCGATGCGTTCGGGACATCAATGCCCACTTCCACCACCGTCGTAGAAACAAGGATGTCCAGCTGCTTCCCCTTAAAAGCGGCCATTATCCGCTCTTTTTCCTCCCCGCTCATCCGGCCATGCAATAAGCCGACCCGGCATCCGGGAAAGACTTCATGCTGAAGCTTGCGGGCCATGTCCGTCGCATTCTTCAGATCGATCTTTTCCGACTCCTCAACCAGGGGATAGACGATAAACACCTGCCGTTGGTTTTCAACCTCATCAGCAATGCGGGCGTATACTTTATTCCTGTCCCGTTCTCCGCACAGCTTCGTGGTAACCTTTACTCTTCCCGGCGGCATCTCATCAATGACCGAGCAGTCAAGATCCC
>CAYWLT010000327.1:0-2810 GCA_964459295.1 uncultured Thermodesulfobacteriota bacterium | reverse complement strand
TATCGCCCCTGGCGAAAAGCTCTTTTGCCCCTCCGCCGTCAGTCACTATCACCGGTTTGCCGAGGCACATCGCCTCTGAGATTGCCCTGCCCAGCCCTTCGCTGAGTGACGGCTGCACATAAAGGTCACATGCCGCCATCCAGGCCGGCGGATTTTTCTGGTGTCCCTTGTGGATGAACCGCTCAGGCACTCCGCTCTCCGCGGCGAGCCTGAGGGTGTCAGGTGAATCGGTCCCGTCGCCTATCAGTATGATCCTGAACGGCATCTCTTTCGGAAGCAGTCCGGCTGCTTCGGTGAGATACCTGATACCCTTTACTTTCCGCAATATCCCGACTGTGCAGATCAGGAACTCATCATTACGGGCTCCGATCTCACCCCGGGTAACCGGTATTAGACCAGTGAACCATTCCGGGTTGTATCCGCGGTAGATGCGCACCGTCCTGTTCCTCCGCCATGGCGGGAGCTGTTTTTTTGCATGGGCTTCAACGGCATCGCTGGCACAGATGAGCCTGTCGATGCGCGGGCTCAGGAATGCCAGCCATGCCGATGGGTCATGCCAGTGAAGGCTGAGCGAGCCGTAGTAACCTATAATTTTCAGTTTTCTTCCCCGGGCAGCCATAATGGTGTTGGTCATGGCCTTGCCGAAGGTTACATGGATCAGCTCTATTTTTCCGTTGTCAATGATACTGCGCAGCCGGGTGATGATGGTGCGGCTGATTTTTTTGTCGAAAATGACATATTCAACCCTTACCCCTTCCTCTTCCAACTCTTGGGTTTCGGGTGTGGGCCTCTGGGTAACCACGGTCATGTCAACATCCCTGGCACGGAGGCCCCGGATCAGCATCCTGTCGGCTATCGTGGTGAACGGTGAGAGCGAGATGTCACTTATGAAGAGGACCCTGTATGCCATTCAGAGGTGTTTGTTTCAGTAGTTAAGTGTTTCGGCGTTAGCCATATCAATGAAAGAGAGATAGATGAGTTTCGCCACATCCTCCATGATTTCCGGGGTGACAGACGTTGCGTCATCGCCCGGCAGGTGATAGTAAACCGGTTTCACCCCATCAGTAGTCGACAGGTTCATGGTTCTGAAGCCGTCAGCAAGGAATACAAGTCCGTCGCTTCGCGGCCTGCCGTAAAACACTCCTCTTGAAGCGGATACCTTCATGGGTCTGTGAATGTATTTTTCATTGGCATTTTTAAAGTGCTCCATAAGGCCCTGGCATGATTCTGAGGCGCTTACAGCCAGGCCGGTGCCGTTGCCAACCATGTCAAGGTTGATATATGTGACGGTTTTTTCCCTGGTGAAAATGGGATTCTTCGTGTAGTGTTTGCTGCCCAGCAGGCCAACCTCTTCTCCGCCGATCAGCAGGAAGAGCACTGTCCGCTTCATTTTTATCCCTGACGCCGCCAGCGCCTTCGCGGCAGCCATAATGTCAATCACCCCGCTGGCATTGTCAAGTCCTCCGGCAACCAGCAATCCGCCTGCATTGCCAACCGCATCGAGATGCCCTCCGATGATAATCACCTCGTCTTTCAGGCCGGGATCAGTTCCTTCAATCATTCCCGCCACATTGCAGGTTCTGCCTTCCGGGTGACGGGTGGTGTTCGCCTTCATCGTCATAACCTTACCGGTGGCAAAAGATGCCGGTTTGAGCGTTTTGTCAACCTGGTCAAGAAGGGCTTTGTTGTCCTTCCCCAGGCCGGCAAAAATATCAGAGAGAGGTTCCGGTCCGATACCTGTAACAATCATGTTTTCAATGTAAGAGATGTTCGGATTGGCGCTGTTGCCGTCGATGTAAAGCATGCCTGCGGCACCATGACGGGCGGCATTCTCAGTTTTGTACTGGTGATAGCAGTATTTCACCCATTTTGCATAATCCGGATCACGGACATCCTTAAAGGGAACGTCGCGGTTCATCAGTACTATCTTTCCCCTGACATCCACGTTTTTATAATCGTCATAGTTAAGTTCGGGGGCTGTGGTGCCATATCCGACCCATACCACCTCTGCGGTCACTTCCCCGCTGCCTGAATTCATGCCGGGGTAGAAGTCGGCCGGCGCCTTATAGTCTTTTACTATGGTCACACCGTCCTTTTGCGGGATTTGCAACTTCAGTTCCCCGGGCTCGTTGACGACAGTGTAGGGGTGGTCAAACCACTGGAAGTAAGAGCTGTTATCACCTGCGGGTTTAATGCCCCACTCCCTGAACTTTGCGGCCATCCACTCTGCCGCGGCCAGGTATTCGGGGGTGCCTGCCAGGCGGCCGTTGTATTCCGGTGAGCAGATCTCTGCCATCCACCCGGCTATTTCTTCGCTGCTGATTGAATGGAAATGCTTAAGCATGAGCTGCTCATCGGTCTGCTGTGCGGGGGCAGAGCTGGTGAAGGCAGCAAGTAGTGATATGGCGACTGTCAGTAAGAGTGTTCGCATGTTGTAATTCCGTTTAAGTTTAATAGTCCGCTAACAGATGCAAATATATCGTTTTAGGTTTCAGATATGGATTGGGCATGCTGATAAACAGGTATTGCTGATACAAAACCAGCTGCCCCGATCGTTGTATATTTCAAGGATTATGATAAATATTGCATGGTAAAATCCCTGCTAATGACTACCGGGACCCTTTTGAAACCGACCAGGCGGCTTGTGACGCGTGATTTCATTGTGCCATTCATACTTGTTACGAGCCTCTTTTTCCTGTGGGGTGTTGCACACAGTCTCCTGGACGTGCTGAACAAGCATTTTCAGGATATCCTTGGCATTACCAGGGCGAGGTCAGGGCTGGTGCAGGCTGCACTCTACGGCGGTTACT
>CAYWLT010000326.1:0-2812 GCA_964459295.1 uncultured Thermodesulfobacteriota bacterium | reverse complement strand
TATCCATGGCACGGATAACCGCGGAAATAAAAGTCGGCATCTTCGTACTCCTCAGCCTGCTCCTGCTGATTTACATGACCGCTATCGTGGGCAAGTGGAGTTTCGGAAAGGACCGGGGCTATCGGGTCCTGGTGAAGCTGGATTCCGCGGCGGGCTTGCTGAAAGACACACCGGTCAAGGTACTGGGAGTCGCCAAGGGCCGGATTGAATCACTGGAGCTGGACGGCAGCAATGCATTGATAACCATGCGCCTGCCGCGGGGGTTTGTCCTGCCGCAAGATTCTCTGGTGTACGTCCGCTCGGAAGGTCTGCTCGGCGAGCGGTATATCGAAGTGAAGCCCGGCACGGCGGGCAGACCCGCGGTTTCGGACGGCGGAGAGCTGCAACAGGGCGCCCCGACGGCGGATTTAGACCAGATCTTCACACAATTGAGCGATGTTGCGGCCGGCATAAAAGATCTCACCCGGATCATAACCCAGCCGGCGGAAAGCGGCGCGGGCGGGGCGGCGCAGAAGAGCGCGCTGCAGTCCATCTTCAGTAACCTCGAGGAAACCAGCAGGGCACTCAGTACCGTATCGAAGCGTCTTGAACATGGCGAGGGAACCCTGGGCAAGCTGCTTTCCGATGAAGCGGTCTACAATGATCTGAAGCAGACTCTCGCTGATATCGGAAGCGCGGTTGAAAAAATCAGCGCAAGCCAGGGCACGCTGGCAAAGCTGATGCAGGATGACGAGATTTACAATCAGCTCAAAGACCTGGTGGCCCGGATCAACCGCATCATCAAGAAGACGGAAAAGGGTGAAGGCATTGCCGGGAAATTATTCCTGGACAATAAAATCTACGGAGATGTGAAGCAACCGCAGGACAAAAGCGCGCCCGGCGCACCGCCGGAAGAAGACACCTCGCTGCCGGTGTCGGCGCTGGGGGGCGCACTGGGGAAAATCACAAAATAACCAACAGGTAAGGAGAGGAGAAGGCATGGCTGAGATTAAGAGAGCGCTGATCAGTGTTTCGGATAAACGGGGTCTTACCGACTTCGCAAAGGGTTTATCCAAATTCAATATTGTCATCCTGTCAACCGGCGGCACGGCGCAGGCGCTGCGCGACGGCGGCCTCGAGGTGGAGGATGTGTCCCACTACACCGGATTTCCGGAGATGCTCGACGGCAGGGTCAAGACGCTGCACCCCAAGATCCACGGCGGTCTGCTGGGGCGGCGATCGCTTCCCGCGCACGTGAGCAAGATGCAGGAGCACGGCATCGAGCCCATTGACATGGTGGTGGTCAACCTCTATCCCTTTGAGGCAACCATCGCCAAGGAAGGCTGCTCCTTTGAGGACGCCATCGAGAACATCGACATCGGCGGGCCGGCGATGATCCGCTCGGCGGCCAAGAACCACGCCGACGTCACCGTGGTCATCGATCCCGACGATTACAAGTCGGTGCTCGAGGAGATGGAGCGAAGCGGCGGCAGCGTGTCGGCGGAAACCAACTTCCGACTGGCCAAAAAGGTCTTTCAGAACACCGCCCGCTATGACGGCGCCATTGCCAACTATCTCGGCGCGCTCCGGGACGGCGAGAAGGACCTCTTCCCCGAGGTCATCACCCTCCAGTACAACAAGGCGGAATACAAGCTGCGCTACGGGGAAAACCCCCATCAGAAGGGCGCATTCTTCCGCGAGCTGCCCATCAACGAACCCTCCATTGCCGGCGCGACCCTGCTCCAGGGAAAAGAGATTTCCTACAACAACATCATGGATGCCGACGCGGCGCTGGACACGGTCAAGGAATTCGAGGAAACCGCGGTGGTGATTATCAAACACTCCAACCCCTGCGGGGTGGCTCGCTCCGTCCAGTCGCTGGCGGACGCCTACCGCAAGGCGCAGGCCTGCGATCCCATCTCCGCCTTCGGGGGCATCGTCGCCCTCAACCGGCCCTGCGACGGAGAAACGGCCAGGGCCATCACCTCCATCTTTACCGAGGTGGTCATCGCCCCGGCATACTCCGAGGAAGCCCGGAGCATCTTCAGCGCCAAGAAGGATATCCGCCTGCTCGAGGTTCCTTTTACCCAGGGCTATGTCTCCACCGGATTTGATATGAAAAAAGTGGTCGGGGGCATGCTCATCCAGCAGCGGGACCTGGGGAAGATCGACGACATCAGAAAATGCAAGGTGGTCACCACCCGACCGCCCACCGAGGAAGAGTACAGGGCGCTGGAATTCGGCTGGAAGGTGTGCAAGCACGTCAAGTCAAACGCCATCGTCTACACCACGGCGGATCAGACCATCGGCATCGGGGCGGGGCAGATGAGCCGGATCGACTCCTCGAAAATAGCGGTGTCCAAGGCCCAGTTCCCCATCAAGGGAACCTGCATGGCCTCGGACGCCATGTTCCCCTTCCGGGACAGCGTCGACGAAGCGGCCAGGGCCGGCGCGGTCGCCATCATCCAGCCGGGCGGTTCCATCAGGGACAAAGAGGTTATCGAGGCAGCCAACGAATTCGGCATGGCCATGATCTTTACCGGCATGAGACACTTTAAGCACTAGGAGGAGTTTTCGATTTCGGAATTCGGATTGCGGAATTGAAGGAAACCGGTAGGAGCGGCTTCAGCCGCGAAATAATCGCACCTAAAGGTGCTCCTACGATCACGTTTTCCCCTAAGGGGTCATCCTGCGACTTGATCGCAGGATCCCATAAGAATATGAAAACTGGATTCTGCGGTCAAGCCGCAGAATGACTAGTCGTCGGTGTTTTGAACATTTAAGGGAACCTCTAATTATTCATTTTCTTGTCATTCCCCGACTTGATCGGGGA
>CAYWLT010000325.1:0-2813 GCA_964459295.1 uncultured Thermodesulfobacteriota bacterium | reverse complement strand
TCCCCGATCAAGTCGGGGAATGACAAGAAAATGAATAATTAGAGGTTCCCTTATGTCATTCTGAGGCTGCAGCCGAAGAATCTCCATTTTCAACTCATTGATTCTATGAGATTCTTCACGAAGTTTATCCTGAGCAAACAAGGAGATTCTTCGCTCCGCTCAGAATGACCGGCGAAGGGTTCAGAATGACAATAACGGAAATTTCTTCATTATGACACAATCTCTCAAGGGGGAGGAGATTTTTTTTCAGCATCTGGAATCATCTCTTTCTGCTGCGGAAAAAAACGAATTCCCTCTCCCCGCCGGGGGAGAGGGTTAGGGTGAGGGGGACATGATTTTAGAATCGCCACAAGAGTATTAAATGAATTTGAATGCAACTGAAGCGCAGTCTGCTCAACGCATTCGCGGCATAAAGCCGCTCCTACCGGCCACGAGCACGTAATGCTCCGGCACCCCTTTATAAAATAACATGTTATTCATTAGTTGCTTTAACGGCACACATCCGGCACGCCGCATGTTTTGGTTTGACTTATGGGCGTTCTTTCGTTACATTTGAATGACGGGGTCTGATATATATATCATTGCCGGAGAGCGCGTAACCGAACCCAAGGGGGTCTTAATGGCGGCGGGGAGAAACGGACGAAAGATTGCGCTGTCTTTGTCTTTTATGATACTGGGAGGCCTTTTCGGCGCGGGCCTGGCGCTGTTCTACGCCCCGGCAAGCGGCGACCGGACGCGCAACCATCTGCGCTTGAAGCGGGAGCGGGCGAGGAGAAGGGCCGGCGTCATGTCCGAGGACATTAAGGAAACCATGGATCGTTGTATCGCCGAGATCAGGGAGATGACCGCTCAACTGATGGAAAGCGTAAGCGCGTTTAAGCGGGAGACCAAGGCCGGCCTGCTGCAGGCCATTGCAGAGGGCAAAAATGTCATGAGCGAGGAGCAGAAACGCTTCGGCCGAGGGCAACAAACCGGAGAGTTGTGAGCATGGGAACAAAGATGAAGGTTTTATTTCTTTCACCGGAGGCGGTGCCCTTCGCCAAAACGGGCGGTTTGGGCGATGTGGCCGGCAGTCTTCCTCCGTCCCTGCGCAGGCTGGGGGTGGACGCGCGGCTGGTTCTGCCTTTCTACTCCATGGTCAAAAGTTCGGGGGCTGAGCCGCGGCTGATCTGCGAGGATTTGCGGGTTCCCCTGGGTGATTCCCTGCTGACCGCCCGCGTATGGGAAGCGCAAACGTCCGAGAACACGCCGGTCTACCTGGTGGAACGCGAGGATTTGTACAACCGGCCCAGCCTTTATGGAACCGCTGCCGGCGATTACTATGACAACCTGGAACGATTTTCCTTTTACTCGCACGCCGCACTGCGCCTCACCGAAGCGATATCCTTCCGCCCGGACCTGTTGCACTGCCATGACTGGCAGGCCGGATTGGTTCCGGCGCTGGTTAAGGGTCCCTATCGCCGCAAAGCCGGTGTCGGAAAAGCGAAGACGGTGTTTACCATCCATAACCTGGGCTACCAGGGGATCTTTGCGCCGGATAAACTGCGGCTCACCGGGCTTTCCATGGATGAGTATTTCCACATGGAGGGGCTTGAGTACTGGGGAAAGATAAGCCTCCTGAAAGCGGGCATGATGTACGCTGATATGATCACCACGGTGAGCCCGACCTACGCCAAGGAAATCCAGACCGAAAGCTACGGCCTGGGCATGGATGGAATACTGCGGCAGAGAAAAGCGGTGCTCTTCGGCATTTTAAACGGCGTGGACTACGGCATCTGGGATCCGGCGCACGATTCTCATCTGCCGGCGAACTATTCGGCCCGGAAGATGGCGGGGAAGGCCGATTGCAAGCAAGCGCTCATCAAAGAGCTGGGACTCGATCCCGCTCTCGCCGGCCGGCCGCTGCTGGGGGTGATATCCCGGCTTGACGCGCAAAAGGGCATCGACCTGCTGGTGGCCGCACTGCCTGACATACTCGCCCTTGACGCGGGGGTGATGGTACTGGGTTCGGGGGAAGCATCCATCCAGGAAGCGCTGCGCCGGGCGGCGCGGGACCATCCCGGCCGGGTGGGGCTCAGCATCGGCTTTAATGATCCGCTCGCCCACCGTATCATGGGCGCGTCCGATATATTTTTGATTCCCTCCCGCTATGAACCCTGCGGCCTTACCCAGATGTATGCGCTGCGGTACGGCACCGTGCCGGTGGTGAGAGCCACCGGCGGACTGGATGACACCATCGTGCCGTTCCGCCGGGAGAGCGGAGAGGGGAATGGCTTTAAATTTTCCCCGTACCGGCCGGAAGCGCTGCTTTCCGCCGTAAGGGATGCGATTGATCTGTTCAATGACGCGAAAAACTGGAAAAAGCTGCGGACCAACGGCATGAAGGCTGATTTTTCCTGGGAGCGTTCGGCCCGCCGCTATCTTGATCTCTACCAGTCTGCGCTGGAGACGCCACCGGCCATCTGATCGTAGGCGCATTCCCGCCGCGCCTGCCTTTTCACAATGATGAGGCGGTTGTGTAGTGATTTAGCCAAACCCTCGTGTTTTTTCGGAACCGGCGAAGCATGACATTCGTTTTCAATGAATCATTTCCCCTCACCTCAATCCTCTCCCGCCAGGGGAGAGGAGGATCGTCGATACGATCTTTCCATGAAGATATCGAGGTAAAAATGATTCCCTCGTCCCTTCGAGACTGTGTCATAATGAAAAAATTTCCGTTATTGTCATTCTGAACCCTTCGCCGGTCATTCTAAGCGGAGCGAAGAATCTCCTTGTTCGCTCAGGATAAACTCCGTGAAGAATCTCATGGAATC
>CAYWLT010000324.1:0-2821 GCA_964459295.1 uncultured Thermodesulfobacteriota bacterium | reverse complement strand
AAGCAGGAGCACCGCACGGATCGAAAACGGATCAAGGGAAAGGAGGGAGACTATATCAATGCCATCCTGAGTGCAGCCGGCATGAACTTCAGCTTGGTGCTCAGGTGGACAGGGGATCATGTGCGCCTTTTTTTCCTCTGGATACTTGCCCTCTGTAAACCACAGTCGACTTTCTCACATACTTTGACATCATCGTCAAAGGCGGCCTATTGGCCAATACGGATTGGTATTATATGAGTTAAGCCGCATTCAAGCCTTGGCTTGTAAAACGAGGCTTGACTTACCCCCGCTGAAGGGAGTATCCTACATCCATGCCGCTCACATCAGATGCCATATTACAATTTATTCAGTCTAAAACGTCTCGCCCCATGCGGATCAAGGAGCTGGCCCGGGCGATGAAGGTCGGCCAGGAGGAGTATCCCGCGTTCCGGCGCATGGTGAACCGTCTCATCACCGACGGCTCCCTGGTCCGGCTCAAGCGGGGCCGGATCGGGCAGGCAGAGCGGCTGGACATGGCGGTGGGGACGATGTCCATCAATCGTTACGGCCGCGGCTTCCTCGAGGTTGAGGGCGTGGAGCAGGATATCGTGATACGCGAGGGCGGCCTGCTCACCGCGCTCGACGGCGACCGGGTGATGGTCAAGCTGCTGGGAGAACGTTCCGGACGCCCGTCCGGTGTGGTGATGAAGGTCCTGGAGCGGTCGGACAGGAATATCGTCGGCGTCGTCCGTAAAAAGGAAGAATCATTATTTGTCCATCCTGACAATCCGCGCATTCACCGGGACATCTCTATTGCCCGCCACGATTCCCTCCATGCCCAGGAAGGGGAAAAAGTGGTGGTTAAGCTCACCGCCTGGGATGATCCGCGCAGCAACCCCTACGGCAGGATCACCGAGCGGATCGGCAAACCCACCACGCCGGGCGTGGATATGCTGGCCATCGCCAAGAGCCATAACCTGCCGGAGGGATTTTCGGAAGAGGCGATCAACCAGGCGGAAAAGGCCGCTGCCATGAATACCGCAAAGGAAATGGCCCGCCGGACCGACCTCACCCGCGAATGCATTTACACCATAGACCCCTTTGACGCCAAGGATCATGACGACGCCATTTCCGTCTCGCGCACTCCCCAGGGCTATCGCCTGGGGGTGCACATTGCCGACGTGTCGTTTTATGTAAGCGAGGGGTCGGCCCTGGACGCGGCGGCATTCGAGCGGGGCAACTCGGTCTACCTGCCCGGCATGGTCATACCCATGCTTCCCGAGGTGCTGTCAAACGATGTCTGTTCACTGCGCCCCAACCGGCGTCGCCTCGCCCACTCGGTAATCATGGACTTTGACCGCCACGGGAAGGTGCTCGGCTGGCGGATCCTGGACACGGTGATACGCTCTCAGGCAAAGCTTTCATACGAGGAGGTGCAGGATTTTTTCAACGGCCGGACGGCCACGCCCGCGGTACGACGGATTGCCGACAGCCTCCTGCTGGCCCGTGAGCTGGCCGCGCTTTTAACCGGGCGGCGCGCCCAGGAGGGTTCGCTTGATTTTGACCTGCCCGAGGCAAAGATCATCTTGAACAAGCGGGGAGAGGTGCTCGAGCTGGGTGACAAGGTGCGGCTTGAATCACACCGCTTGATCGAGGAGTTCATGCTGGCCGCCAACCGGGCGGTGGCATTCGAGGCCCTGAGCACGGCGCAGCCGTTCCTCTACCGGGTCCACGAAAAGCCGGCCATGGCCAAGCTGACCGCCTTCTCCGAAATGATGGGGCGGCTCGGCCACGCATTTCCCGTATCGGAACGCGTCAAGCCGATTCAGTTCGCCCGCTTCCTCCGGCAGATCAAGGGGCGGCCGGAAGAGGATTTCATCAACGAGCTGATGCTGCGCTCCATGCAAAAGGCGCTCTACCAGGGGGAGAATATAGGCCACTTCGGGCTTGCCTTTGCCCACTATACCCAGTTCACCTCGCCCATCCGGCGATATCCCGATCTCCTGGTGCACCGGCTGGTCCGGAGGCTTAAGGGGGGAAAGTATCCCGCCGCCTTCGCCCGCCGCGTCGCCGGGCTGATCGAGCGGGTGAGCAAGCACTGTTCGGAAACCGAGCGGACGGCCGAAGCCGCCGAGCGAGAAGGGGTGCGCACCAAGCAGGTCGCTTTCATGGCCCGGCATGTGGGAGACGAGTTCGAGGGGGTCGTATCCGGTACGGTGGCATACGGCTTTTTTGTGAGGCTCACCAATCTGGGGGCCGAGGGCATGGTCCGCCTGTCATCGATTGATGATGATTACTATCACTACGATGAAAAGCAGTACCGGATCATCGGGCGTCACACCGGCCGGATTTTCCGGCTGGGGGACCCGGTCCGGGTGATTGTTGACAGCGTCAAAACCGAGCTGAATGAAATCAACCTGACCCTGGCGGCAACCGGAAAACAACCGAAGGGCGTGGACGAGGAGAAGCCCCGGCGCCAAAGCCGCTCCTGCCGGCGGCGCCGGAGACATTAAAATCTGAAATCCGAATATCGAAATCCTAAACAAATCCAAATTTCAAATGACCAAATTTCAAAAACAGGAAGAGAAGCCTTTCGGGTGTTTCGAATTTCTGATTTCGTGCTTCGAATTTGTAGCCTGCGGGGCTAGACTCTCCTCAATACCACCCTCCGTAACGTCCAGGTGATTCCCTTGCGCCTATCGCCGGATGCCTGTATTTCCCGAATCTTTTGGGCGATCGCTTTTCGCTCCTTCTCCGGCACCCTCTCCCTTATATATGCGTCCCGCTTCCAGACGCTCACTGTATTGGGATAGTACCACGCGGCGCATATGCAATTGGGAAC
>CAYWLT010000323.1:0-2822 GCA_964459295.1 uncultured Thermodesulfobacteriota bacterium | reverse complement strand
GGCGTGCTCTGTTTCATGCTGCGATACCTGAAGCGAGTCGCGCTCCAGGTGGATGTGGTCAAAGCGCCTTGTATAATCGAAAAGCGCTTCGTCGCCTTTCGCTTTAACCGTTTGCAAAATGGAACGAACCGCCGGTTCCACATCAGCCATCGAAAGTTGCTTTCGGTGATCGATCTGGCGGAAGCGCGATTCAAAATCAGGATCGGTCGTTCTGAGTTTCGTGCATGCTATCATGGTTTACCCTAGGCCCTGACCGTACGTATGTCTGCCCCCAGCAGTTTTAGTTTTTCTTCAACCCGCTCATATCCGCGCTCAAGGTGGTATATCCTGCTGATTTCCGTGGTTCCTTCGGCAACTAGGGCGGCCAGAACCAGCGAGGCGCTTGCCCGCAAATCCGTGGCCATTACCGGGGCCCCGGATAATCTTTTAACCCCGCTCACAAAGGCACTGCCGCCATCCAGACGTATATGTGCCCCCATCCTGCGCAGTTCCCCCACATGCATAAAGCGGTCTTCAAAAATAGTTTCAGAAATCATACTCGTTCCCTCAGACAGACAGAGAAGTGCCATAATCTGAGCCTGTAGGTCTGTGGGAAATCCAGGATAGGGAAGCGTTCTCACTTCGGTGCCGCTGAGCGGTTGTTTCCAGCGCACTCGTACCGACGCTTTCTCTTCAGCAACGTCCAGTCCGATTTCCTTCAGTTTTTCCAGCACCGCATAGCAATGGGCAGGGTTACAATTAAGCAGGCGTATATCCCCCCGGGTAATGCCGGCTGCCATCATATAGGTCCCCGCTTCAATACGGTCAGGCATAATCGTGTGTTCTACCTGATGCAGCGCGGAAACTCCGTCGATGGTAATCACATCCGTTCCCGCCCCTTCGATGCGTCCTCCCATTTTGTTCAAGACCGCAGCCAGTTCCTCAACCTCGGGCTCACGCGCCGCATTCTCGAGAACCGTTGTCCCGTCTGCCAGCGTCGCCGCCATCATTACATTTTCAGTCCCGGTGACGGTCGAAATATCAAAGTATATTTTTGTCCCTTTCAGCTTCCGGCAGTCAGCCAGAATATAGCCGCGCTCAAGCACAATGCGTGCGCCCATGGCAGAGAGCGCTTTTAAATGCAAATCCACCGGCCGCGGGCCTATGGCGCATCCGCCGGGAAGAGACACCCTCGCCTTTCCCATTCTAGCCAGCAGCGGTCCCAGCACCAGTATGGATGCCCGCATCGTCTTAACTAGCTCGTACGGCGCATTGTAAGCACGGAGATTGGATGAATCAACCCGAAGAGCACCATTGCCGCCGGTATCTACCTCGGCCCCGAATTCCGTCAGGAGCCGAGAGATGGTTGTTATGTCCCTCAGTTTTGGTACATTAAAGTACAACGAACAGCCGTCGGCCAATAAAGCAGAGGCAATGATCGGCAGCGCGGCATTCTTAGCCCCGCTTATGTCTATGGCACCATGCAGGCGGTTTCCGCCGGTGATCAGCAATTTGTTCATTATCACTTTTTATAACAGATTTGCTTGCTGAAATAAAGCACTTTAGTTTAATACCGGATTGTTAGGCAGGGAGAATGTGTAACCGCTTAACGTTTTTGCGCAATAACTACTCTATCTGTTCCGCTCAAATCCTTGGCTGTTACCACCGGACCGAATACTCCGGTGTCTCCAATCAGTTGTGCAACAGGTGCCGATTGGCCCACGCCGATTTCAAGCAGTACATATCCATTCCTGTTCAGCAACCGTCCTGCTTCGGGGACAAGGAGCCGGTAAAATGATAATCCGTCAGGGCCGGCACGAAAGGCTATTTCCGGTTCGAATTCTCTGATTTCCGGCTGGGCCGTCATCCACTCGTCATCCGAAAGATAAGGAGGGTTGGAGATAATGCAATCAAAGAGGTTAGCCCCTCCCCTGCCAACCAAGCAATCGAACAGATTGCCGGCAAGAAAGGATATCTTATGGTCAACCCGGTTTAATTGTGCGTTGGCTTGGGCAACCTCAAGAATGCTTGGTGCGTAATCGGTTGCGCAAACCCATGTGCGTTCAAGCTCATGCGCCAAACTCACCGCGATAATGCCGCTTCCCGTTCCCACCTCCAGAAGTTGCACAGTGCGAGTTATTCCCCTGAGTTTGCCATATAAGTGCAGCATAACTTCGATGATGGTTTCTGTTTCCGGACGCGGTATGAGAACCCGGGGTGACACTTTGAATGCGAGGGAGCGAAACTCCTTCTTTCCGGTAATGTAAGCTACCGGCTCCCGTGCCGCGCGCCTGTTTATATAATTTCGGAATCGTTGCTGGCACCCCATTTCAAGGGGGACTGCCCGATTACGATACAGGCACACCCGGTCGCTGTTCATGCAGTGAGCAAGCAGCACTTCCGCATCAAGGCGGGGATATTCGATTCACTGCTGCTTGAGCCGGCTGACTGCCCATTCCAGTGCCCGGGTGATGGAAGTAAAAGAATCAAGCACCAACATAACCTCCGGGATAGCAGCTGTACCGGGCAGGATGCGGGGTACCCTGAAAGTCCCTGAGCGGGTAATCATGACTAGTGGGAACGGGAAGTTGCAGCCGGGAAGCTGCACATGACCGGACCAGCAAGAAAGGCTTCACCGGTTACGGGGAGAGGAGTTCCGATGCCTGGAGTGATTCAGTCTGGAAATGGGTGCTCAGCTGGTCTATAATTGCGTCAAGCTCCCCCGCCAGTACATTTTCAAGATTGTGGACGGTAACCCCGATGCGATGATCGGTAACTCTCCCCTGAGGATAGTTATAGGTGCGAATGCGCTCGCTTCGATCACCGCTTCCCACCTGGCTTTT